>DASYRY010000302.1:0-4795 GCA_036004025.1 Candidatus Polarisedimenticolia bacterium
ATGGACGTCGACCTTCGGGAGCATCGCCCCCGCGGGCATCGCTCAGGACTCGGGGAGCTCGGATCGCTTCATCGTCGACAGCGGACAGGACCGCGTCTTCCGCGTCAATCCGATGGGGGCTTTGATGAGCAGCTTCAGCACCGCCGGGGCGGGGAGCACCGCTCCCTCGGGGGTCACCCTGGGCCCCGGAGGAGCCGATCTCTATTTGACCGACAAGGCGGCTCGGAGGGTTTACCAGTTCACGCGTGCCGGAGCCTCCGTTGGCAGCTTCAACACTTCCCCCTTCAAGCACAAGCCTCATGGGGAGCCGCAGTGCAACACTCCCGAGGGAATCGCCTACGATCCGACCAGAGATCACTTCTTCATCGCCGACTTCCAGGCGAGAATCTTCGAGGTCACGAGGACGGGAACGTTCGTCGCGTCTTTCAGCACCGCTCCTGCGGCCCCTTACCCGACCGATCTGGCGGTCGATCCGGCCTCGGATCGCGTCATCGTCTCCGACAGTTCGGGCTCCTACGCGGAATTCACCCGCTCCGGAGAGTTCTTGTTGAAGTTCCCGGGGGTCCCGGTCCACGTGCGCGGGACCGGAGCGGAAGGAGTGTCGGTGGAGCGACAGACCCTTCAACGGTTTCTCTACGTTCCCGCCCAGAATGCCGTCCTCATCCTGCACCCCTCAGGCTCGGCGCTCGGGCAGATTTCCCTCGAGCCCTACGGGATCCAGTCGCCCTCGGGCGCCGCCTGGTCGCCGGCGGATTCCCACCTCTATGTCGTGGATCGAGGGTCGCAGCGCCTCTACGCCATCACTCCGGGACCCGACGGCGATTTCGGAAGCGTGGATGACACCAGCGTCTGGATGCCCACCACGGCCGTCGGAAGCCCATCGCCGGCGGGCGCTTTATGGGATGGGGCCGGAAACAGGATAGGTTGGGTGGATGAGCTATCGGCGCGCCTCTACTGGGTCACGGGCGGGTTCGTTTCGCTGGGGGAGGTCGATCTATCCATCGCGGGGGCGAGGGCCCCGAGAGGAGTGGATCGAGATCCCATCAGCGGGCAGCTTTTCACGAGCGATCCCAACGCCGGCTTGATCCGTACCGACGCCTCGGGGAACCTGCTCGCGGTGACTTCCTGGACGGATCTAGGAATCCTGAATCCGGGCGGAATCGGGCTGAGCCCTGAAGAGGGTCTGCTGCTCATCGTGGACCGAGCCAATCAAGCCCTCATGGAGGTGAATCTCCTGGGATACTTCCTCGCCGAGATCCAGGGAGTCGCCGTTCCTGATAATTCCCATGTCACGTGGGATCCGAACTCCGTGTTCTCCGGGTACCGTGTGGTACGCGGACTCCTTTCCGAGCTCTCGTCCGGTTCGTACGGCGCGTGCTTCTGGCAGGGAGCGGTGCCCCCGGCTCCAGCCTTTGAAACGCCGGCGGAAGGGGAGGGTTGGTTCTATCTGGTAGCCGGAGAGAACACGACCGGAGTCGGGAGCCTGGGAAGTCGGAGCGATGGAACGCCGCGCCCTTCTGGCTCGACCCTTCCGGCCTGTCCCTAGGGATGCATGAGTGCGGGGCCACACAATAGCATCCATTTCCAGGTTGACAAGTATCCAATTGGCGGTATTAAGCAAAAGAAGGTCCATCCGTGCGGCGGCGGGGGGGGGTCGCTGCTCCATTTCCCGAGAATGCCGTTATTTCCCGTTAACCTCTTCCTCGTCGTTCCCCTGCGGGTGCTTTGCACACCCCGGACGGGTTCGTCCTGGAGGCGCTGGATTGGGAGGAATCATTATGAGGGGAAAGTCGAATCAACATTGGATTCTGGCGATCGCCTTGGCGATCGTGCTGCCGCGTCCATGTCTTGCGGCAGGAAAAGCCGGCGAGAGGATGCCGCGCAGGGATAAACCAAGTCCGGTCGTCGAAGTGGAGCCCTCGCCGCCGCTCAACGTCCAGGCTAGGCTCGTGAACCTTCAGAAGAACAAGAACGGAGGAGTGGCCTCGGTGGTGCTCGACGCGCTGTCCGACGTCGATCTCGATGAGGTGACCGTTTCGATCAAGCTCCCACCCCAGGTGACCTTCTCCGACGGGAGCACGGTCTACACCCAGACCATCAAGCTCTCGGCCGGGACGACGTTCAACCTTCCCAAGGATCTCCTCGTGGGCAAGGACGGCAAGCACGTCATCCAGCTGGAAGCCACCGGGACGACTCGGGATGGGAAACCGGTCCACCGGGGAACCGCCTTCAGGCTCCTGGTCGGCGCGCAGGACTCGCTTCCCCCCGTCAAGGACGGCGCGATCGAGTATCAAGCCGCTCCCGGCGGAGGAGTCTAAATCATGCTTCCCGCGCTGAAGAGAGCAGCTACGCTGCTGACACTCGCCTGTGCCGCCTCGGGCGCGGTCTACGCCAACTGGACCGCTTCGGGGACGTTTCGTTACATCGATCGGGAATTCGATCAGAACGGCTTTACGGGAGTCGAGCCTTCGCTCCCCATTCGATCCGCAAGGGTCGAGGTGAGGGACGCGAACGCCAACGGAAACAACGCCCTGCTCGCCACCGGGTTCACCGATTCGAGCGGGAATTTCAGCATTGCGGTCACGGACAGCAAGACCCGGACGGTCTACGTCCGCGCGCTCTCCACCTCCACGGGTGTGCCGACGCTCTACCTGCGCGTCGAGAACACCTTGATTCCGAAGAATCCCTATGCCGTGGCCAGCAGCAACGTTGCCAACCATAATCCGAACACGAGCGTGAATTTCGGCACCGTCACGGCGGCCATCGGATCGGGTGGAGAGCCCTTCAACATCTACGACGTGGGCCTGCGATCCATCGATTACTTCGCGGCCCTGAACGGATCCCGGCCGGCCTCGGCCAATCTGCTCACCCTGGAGTGGGAGCCGAACACGGGACCCGTATCCGATTCCAACTATGCCAACAAGCGGATTCACGTCGGGGACCCCTCCCCCTACAACGACACGGTGATCCTGCACGAGACGGGTCACTATGCGTATCACCTCACCTCCGGCGCCGACAACCCGGGAGGCACTCACCACCTGACCGACTGCAACCAGGACATCCGCCTCGCCTACGACGAGGGACGCGCCACCTGGTTCGGCCAGTCGGTCCGCCGATACTTCGGCCTGCCGCGTCCGGATCTTTACGTGAAGACCACGGGCGCGCCCGGTCCGGGGAACCTCGATTTCTACTTCAACGTCGAGTCGGAGACGCCGTATTACTGCGACGGGGGCGCAAGCGAGGTGGCGGTCTACGCCGCCTTGTGGGACATCAACGATTCCTCGGCAACGGCGGACGGCACACCGGGGGTGGATGACGACACCCTTTCCCGGCCGGACGGCGATAACTGGGACGTCGACAAGAACTACGTCGTGACGGCGGTCAACCGGAGCCTCGAGGATTTCTGGGATGGCTGGTTCGTGCGGGGCAAGGGATTCAAGTCCGCCATGGAGGCGACCTTCGATCTCACGAACGTCGAATTCTTCCAGGATGCCAGCGAGCCCAACAACAGCGCCGGGACAGCCCAGTTCAACGCGGGTGCGGGGAATTCGATCCATCTGACGTTCTTCGCCGACGTCAATGGGGACGGCGTGGGCGAGACTGACAGCGACTGGTTTTCGTTCAACGCCACGACGGGAACCCCCTATACCATCGAGACGATCAACCCGTGGGGAGACGCCAACACCTCCCTCGAGCTCCTGGCCAGTAACGGGATCACCGTGCTGGCTTCCAACGACGATCGGAGTCCCACCGATCCGACGTCCCTCATCAATTACACGCCGACGGGGAGCGGGACCCTCTACGTCCGGTCCTTCCACGCCTCCGACTTTGGGACGTACGGATCGTACGATTTTCGGATCAGCGGCAATGCGGCGGTCGACAACGATGGGGATACCTACTCCTCTCTGGTGGATTGCAACGACAACGACGCTTCGATCCATCCGGGCGCGACCGAGATCTGCGACGGGATCGATCAGGACTGCGACGGGATCCGGGACGATGGTTTTCCCGACGTGGATGCGGACGGCTGGGCCTCCTGCGGCGGTGACTGCAACGACGGAAACGCCGCCGTGCATCCCGGCGTCACGGAGGTGTGCAACGGCATCGACGACAACTGCGCCGGCGGGGTGGACGAGGGATTCGACGCCGACACAGACACCTACACGACGTGCGGCGGTGACTGCAACGATGCGAACGCCGCCGTGCATCCCGGCGTCACGGAGGTGTGCAACGGGATCGACGACAACTGCGCCGGCGGGGTGGACGAAGGATTCGACGCCGACGCGGACGGCTTCACCACGTGCGGCGGCGACTGCAACGATTCCAACGCCGCCATCCGTCCGAACGCCACGGAGAATTGCACGAACGGCGTGGACGACAACTGCAACGGTCTGACCGACGGGCAAGAGCCCAGCTGCCAGGTCGACACGGTGGTGATCACCAAGGCCGAATGGAAAACCGCCGGCAAAAAACTCACCGTCTGGGCGACCAGCACCGGAGCTCCGCAGGCGGTCCTGACCCTCGTAGGTTACGGGACCATGACCTACGACAGCTCCAACAACCGCTATACGCTCGTCCGGAACAACACGAACAATCCGGGCACGGTCACGGTCACCTCCTCGCAAGGAGGCTCCGATACAGAGACCATCACGGTGCTCTGAGTCAGACCTACCCTCCGCCCGGCCTGAAAGGCGAAAAGCCCCCCGCGCCGTCTCGGCGCGGGGGGCTTGTTCCATTCAGGCGGCGAATCAGGCTTCCATCGTGCTTGGGGTGTCTCGAAAGAGTGCTCCCAGGA
>DASYRY010000303.1:0-15576 GCA_036004025.1 Candidatus Polarisedimenticolia bacterium
GATCTTTCTTCTCCAGCCGCCAGCGGTTGACGTAGCGCACGGCGGGCGTGTCCGCCGTCTCGTTGCTGTAATCGTCGGACACGGTCACGAAGTGGCCCACGCGATCATCGGCGAGGCGCGGACGATAGCCGGTCTCCGGCAGCTTCGAGAGCGAGTAGTGGAAGCGGATCAGGAGGCTGCGGGGATCCGCCGCATAGGTGGGGCGGATCTTCGCCTCCTGGGTCTTGTAATGCAGGATCATGTCGAAGTCCAGATTCGCGGGATACTCCCGGATCTGCGTGAGGTTGCTGCCGGAGCCGTCGAAGCCATAGGGAGTATCGAGCACGCCCTTCAGCGCCAGCGACATCCCCTCCAGATCCCCCACGAACAGGGCTGACATGTCGACCAGGATGCTCTTTCGATCGGGATGAGGAAGACTCTCGACCTTGGTCTGGGAGACGATCGCCTCCGGGGCGGCAAAGGGGGCGGCATCGCTGAGCGAGGAGCCCTCGGCGCGGAAGGCCGGGTTCTTGTGGATCAAGCGGACGATCTTTCCGACCCGCTGGAACTGGACCGGGTACTCGGGCCACATGTCGGAGGGATAGAGGAACCCGTCGCCGAGCCCGGAAACCAGGGTAGGATTGAGCAGGTAGGTGACGTTGAGCTGCTCGGGGGTAATCTCCAGAAAGTACTTCGCCTCGTCCTCTTTCACGTAGACATTGAAGAGACCTTTGATTTCGCGGGCTCCCTTCACGACCTTGTCGAAAGGCGGCTCCTTGGGCTCCTCCTTCTCGTCCTTCTTCTCCCCGTCTTTCTTATCTTTCCCCGCCTTCTTACCGGCATTATCCGTTTTCGCGTCCTTCTTCTTGTCGGCGCCTTCGTGGGGCGCCTTCGAGCTCGCCGCGCTTACGGCAGGAGCGCTCGCAAGGAACAGAAACGCGCACACGGCCACCATCATGGCCAGCAAGGGAGACCACTTTCGACGCGAGAACGGCACCATGTCCACCTCCTACTCAGGTTGGGGGGGAATCCCGGGCAGAGTTCTTCCATTAGAGAAAGTAACGAACGAATGTTACTACGGCTCGGGGCTGCGAAAGTTCTGAATCGATGCCGACCCCAAAGAATCACGAGACCCGCTCCTCGTCCGGGCAGCGCGCGGCGGAACTGCACTATCATTCCCTAACTTCCATGGAGGCCTGGCTTTGGCCCACATCGATCCCGTCTGTCAGATGGACGTGGCTGCCGCCGCTGCCGCCGGGACCTCCTCCTACGCTGGAAAGACTTATTACTTTTGCAGCGACTGGTGTCTGAAGAAGTTCGAAGCTGACCCTGAAAGCTTCACCCGGCCGGGGCACACCGTGCCCCCGATCGCCCCTTGGCCGGCGGCGGACCCTCGACCCGAGAACAAGGAGAGGGCCGCCGGGGCCCTCTACACCTGTCCCATGCACCCTGAAATCCGCCAGACGGGTCCCGGCACCTGCCCCCTGTGCGGCATGGCGCTCGAGCCGGTCTCTCTTCACGAGGAGGAGGGACCCGATCCGGAGCTGGCCGACATGATCTTCAGGCTGTGGGTCGGATCACTGCTCACCGCACCCCTGCTCCTGTGGAGCATGGGAGAGATGCTGCCGGGAGCACCCCTACGACGATGGCTCGATCCCTCGATCGTCCCCTGGATCCAGCTCCTGCTCGCCACGCCGGTCGTCCTGTGGGCCGGATTCCCTTTTTTCGTGCGGGGCTGGGACTCGTGGAAACGGCGGCGGCTGAATATGTTCACGCTCATCTCGCTGGGAACGGGCGCCGCCTATCTCTTCAGCCTGGCCGCCGTCCTGATCCCCTTCGGGTTCCCCTCTTCCTTCCGTGACACCCACGGCGCGATTCCTCTGTATTTCGAAGCCTCGGCGGTGATCACGGTCCTGGTCCTGCTGGGACAGGTCCTGGAGCTGAAGGCTCGCGGGCGGACGCGCTCGGCCTTGCGGTCGCTCCTACGACTCGCACCTGAGACCGCCCGGCGGATGCGGCCCGATGGGTCCGAGGAAGACGTGCCGTTGCACGCCCTGGGCGTGGGGGACCGGCTGCGCGTCCGGCCCGGAGAGAGGATTCCCGCGGATGGGGTGGTCCTCGAAGGGGCCAGCTCCGTCGACCAGTCGATGATCTCGGGCGAGCCGCTGCCGGTGGAGAAGCGCTCGGGAGACGCCGTGGTGGGCGGCACCATCAACGGGTTCGGCTGGCTCATCATGCGGGCCGACAAGGTGGGAAGCGACACTCTTCTCGCCCGGATCGTCCGTCTCGTGGGAGAGGCGCAGCGCAGCCGGGCTCCCATCCAGCGCGTGGCCGACAAGGTGGCCTCGATCTTCGTCCCCGCCGTGCTGCTCGTGGCTCTCCTCACGTTCCTGACCTGGTGGGTTCTGGGTCCCGCTCCACGTCTTCCTCACGCGCTTCTGGCGGCAGTCTCGGTCTTGATCGTCGCCTGCCCCTGCGCGCTGGGGCTTGCGACCCCCATGTCCATCATGGTCGGGATCGGCCGCGGGGCCTCGGCCGGCATCCTGATTCGCGACGCCGAAGGGCTGGAGCTCCTCGCGAAGGTGGATACGCTCGTCGTCGACAAGACCGGCACGCTCACGGAGGGCAAGCCGAGTCTCGAGGTGGTGGAGGCTTGGGGAGGAGCTGACCCCGGCGAGCTCCTGCGTCTTTGCGCCGGCCTCGAGGCGTCGAGCGAGCACCCGCTATCCGCAGCCATCCTCCAGGGCGCCCGCTCTCGGGGCGTCACGCCGGCCAAGGCGACTCACTTCGAGGCCCTGTCCGGACGCGGGCTTCGTGGCGAGGTGGAAGGGCGGGAGATCGCTATCGGGACGGCGAGGATGCTCATGGAGCAGGGCGTGGATCCAGCTCCCCTCGCGCCCAAGGCACAAGGGCTGCGCCACGAAGGGCACACGGTCGTCTTCGTGGCCGTCGACGGCGTGCTCGCGGGTCTTCTTTCCGTTCGGGACACCTTGAGGGAGTCGACCCGGCTCGCTTTGGGTCGATTGCGAGAAGACGGGCTCAGGATCGTCATGGCCACGGGAGACAGCCGCGCCACCGCGGAAGCGGTCGCCAGGGAGCTGGGACTGGACGAGATCGAAGCCGAGCTGCTGCCGGACCAGAAGGGAGAAGTCGTCCGACGGCTGCAGTCCCAGGGGCGCCGTGTCGCCATGGCGGGAGACGGGATCAACGATGCGCCGGCGCTCGCGCTCGCCGAGGTCGGGATCGCGCTGGGGACGGGAACCGACGTGGCGATGGAATCGGCGGCCATCACGCTGGTGAAAGGGGATTTGCGAGGAATCTGGCGCGCCCGCCGCGTCAGCCGGGCGACGCTTCGCAACATCCGCCAGAACTTGTTCTTCGCGTTCTTTTACAACGCCGCGGGCATTCCCGTGGCGGCCGGCGTCTTCTACCCGCTCTTCGGGTGGCTGCTCAACCCGATGATCGCCAGCGCGGCCATGAGCCTCAGCTCCGTCTGCGTGATCGCCAACGCCCTGCGGTTGAGAAAAATGGAGTTCTGATCAAGGGCGCGCCTCCATCGGGGACATCGTCAGCACTCCGGCGTCGGCGGCCGCCACAAGCATTCGAATCCGGCGCAGGTAAGGCTGGATCTCCTTCACTCCTTTCGCCAGCGCGGCCACGGCGGCTTCCTCCGGCTCGCTGCTGGGCGGACCTTCCTCGAAGAGCATCTGGAAAGGAGTCCTCTTAGGGGGATAGACCTTCAGGTTGACCTCTTCCTTCTCGGGGATCTTCGCGGCCTGCTTGGCCAGACGCAGCGCCTCCGGAAAGCCTCCCAGCTCGTCCACCAGGCCCAGACCCTTGGCATCTTCGCCGGTCCAGATCCGCCCCTTGGCAATCTCGAGGACTTTCTCCTTGGGAAGCCTCCGTCCTTCGGCCACTTTGCTGGTGAAATCCTCGTAGACCCTGTCAAGCCAGGCCTGGAAGCGGCTCCATTCGGCAGGCGAGTAATCATGGGTGCCGGTCCAGAAGGTGGAGTTGGAGCTGGTATGGACTTCGTCCCAGGAAAGTCCCACCTTGTCCCAGAGACCGGAGGTCAGCATCTTTCCACCCAGCACGCCGATGGAGGCGGTGATCGTTCCCGGCTGCGCCACGATCTTGTCGGCCGCCATAGCCACGAAATAGCCGCCCGAGCCTGCCAGGTTGCCCATGGTCACGATCACCGGCTTCCCCGCCTTCCTGGCGCGCAGCGTCTCTCTCCAGATCGCGTCGGAGGCGACGTAGGATCCTCCGGGGGAATCCACGCGAAAGACGATGGCCTTCACGGCGGAATCCTTGATGGCCGCGCGGAAAGCGGCCGTGACGTGGCCCGCTCCCATCACCTCCTCACCCGAGAGAGGACTGTAGCCGCCGTCGCCACGGGCGACCGCACCGATGCCGTAGATCAGGGCAATCGTCTTGCCTTGCTCGTGCGGGCGGCCCCTCCTCTTGAAGTAGTCCTCCAGATACAGGAATTTGGCCCCTTCGCCCACCTTCTTTTTCATCCGGGCGTAAACTTCGTCCCGGTACGCCATCCCATCCACCAGTCCGAGCTCCTGCGCTTCCTTGCCGAGGAACGGGCCCTTGTCCACGAGGCCCTTGACTTGATCCTCGCTGAGGTGGCGGCTCTCGGAGATCCCTTTCGCCATCTGCGAGAACCAGGAGTTCATCAGCTTTTCCATGGCCTCACGATGGTACGGGTCGTATTTCTTGTCGGTGTAGAAGTTCATGGCGTTCTTGTACTCGCGGCGGTGGTCCATGCGGGGTTTCACCCCCAGCTTGTCGAGGGACCCCCTCAGGAAGGGACTCTCCAGGATCACGCCCGTGAGGCCAACGTCGCCCGAGGGCTGCAGCCAGATCTCATCGAAGGCGGTGGCGAGATAATACGCCCCTCCCCCCGGCCCGAACTCTCCGAAAGTCTCCGAGAAGGCCACCGCCGGCTTCTTCTTCGCCCGGAACGCGATCACCGCATTGCGCAATTCCTGGACCTGCGCCATTCCCAACGGCGCCGCTCCGAGCCGCGCCACGAGACCCACCACCCGTTCGTCGTCCGCGGCCTTCTCCAGCGCCTCCACGACATCCCGCATGACGGGCGTGTCCTTGAGCGCGAAGGTGGCGAAAGGATCATCGGGAACGTCCTCGATGATCTCATGCTCGAGATCCACTTCCAGGATGGTCTTCGTGGGGACGCTTCGCTTGCCCGCTTTGAAAAGGACGACGACGGCGAAGCCGATGACCCCGCAGAAAATAACCAACGCGCCGACGACGGCGAGAATCCGCAACAAGACCTTACCCATGACGACTCCCCCCAGGGATCTCCTGAGCGGCCTCGACGCCCAACACACCGTCGGTGCGCGGACCGGGCCGCCCGGCTCTCTCTTCCATGGGAATCATACGCAGGATGGGGCCCAGGGTTCCACCCCAATCTCGGTGGAGGGTATGCCGCGCCCCGATCGCGGCTGAGGTAAACTAGGGGCGTTTTGCTCGAGGCCCGCGTGGGCCGGGACCCCCATTCCTTCCGACACGAAAGGCAGACTCATGCGACTGAATCGACTCCTGATTCTCCTCCCCTTCCTTCTGGCCGCATCGGGATGCAACGACGAGGGTGACACTTTCATCGTCAACTCGGATTGCGGACTGGTCCGCAGCGACCTGCTGGGGACCTATACCGTGACCTTCGTGCCGGTCACGTCCGACCTCTTCAATTGTTCCGACAGCTCCTTCAACGGATCCTCCGTGACGGTCACGTCCAGCGCGCAGGACTTCACCGACGTCCAGGTCTTCGCCTCCGCCTTCAACACCGGATTCACGTTCCACGATGGATCGGCGCCGCAGGGACTGTTCGGGAACGTGGAGACCGATTCCTGCGGGATGAGCTTCTCCGTGCTCGACAACGAAGGGGTGTATCTGCATTGCTTCGGGACCTTGAGCCGCGGCTCGGGCGTGGTCCACGCGGCGTGCGATTCCACTTCGGTCCTGGATACTCCCATCACCAATCCTGCCGTGGTGCTTGCGGACTGCGACCTGGATCCGATCCTCCAGGTCACGCTAACCCTCCACTGAGCTGACGGCGGCGCATGCGGGAATTCGAGAGCGCGCCCCCCGAGGTCCAGGCTATCCTCGGCCGCCGGATCGACCAGCTCGGGCTGAAGCTGGAAGGCTCTCCCGTCGAGCGCTTCGTGCTGCAGCTCCAGGAGGAGCTTCGCCGGAAGGGTTTGAAGAAATTCCAGGCGGTCTGCTATCTCACCGACGAGTGGGGTTGCCCGGATCAGGAGCCGATCATCGGCATCCCCTTCTATCTCGCCGATCCGAAGCTCGCCATCCTCGAGAAGGAGATGAACGACCTGGAGGATGCGCGGGAAATCATGATGTACCTGCGTCACGAAGCGGGGCACGCTTTCAACTACGCTTACCGCCTCTATGCCACGCCCGAATGGCGGGAGCTTTTCGGGCCGTTCAACCGGCGCTACCGGGAGCACTACCGTCCGGTCCCCTTCTCACGCCGCTACGTCCGTCACATGGAAGGATGGTATGCGCAGAAGCATCCCGATGAGGATTTCGCCGAGACGTTCGCCGTCTGGCTGACCCCCGCGTCCGGCTGGCGGCAGCGTTACCGGGGGTGGCCCGCCCTGGAGAAGCTGAAATACGTGCATCGGACCTGCCGCGAGCTGAGAGACCGGGAGCCGACGGTCGGAAGCGGCAAGACCGACCTGACCGTGGCGCAGATGAGAGTCACGGTCGAGCAGTTCTACCGCAAGATGGCGCGGCAGAACAGGACCGCCGTGGACGTCGTGATGGACGGGGACCTGCTGGACATCTTCGGGAAACCCCGGCGCCGGAAGGTGGGGCTCCGGCCGGCCGCGGAGATCGTCCAGGAGCATCGGGAGGCGCTTACGGACAAGATCGCCTACTGGACGGGCGTGCGACGGCCGATCGTCCGAGGGCTGGTGGAGGCCGTCATCGGACACTGCGAGCGGCAGAAGCTCGACGGCGATCCTGCAAAAGCATCCGCCTATCTTGTCGAGCTGACCGCGTACGGCACGGTGCTGGCCATGAACTATCTCACGCGCGGTCGTTTCGTATTAAAGTAAGCGGGTCCTGGACCCCGATTCGGAAGGAATTCGCGAAAAACCATGGCCAAGCTGCGCATCGGCGTCTTCTACGATGTCTGGTACGACGATGAGGACGAGACACAGGAGTCCAAGCCGCCGCGCAAGGGGCGCAAGCCGGCCAAGGAGGATCATCAGGAGGTCCACGAGGCCCTTCGCGAAACGGGACACTCCCCCTTTTACGTCACGGTGGACGGGACCCGGGAATCCCTCTCCGAGCTGGCCAAGACCGAGTGCGATCTCATTTTCAATCTGACCGGCTCCTGGGCGGGGGACGACACCAAAGACATCCATCTGGCCGCCTACCTGGACCTGTGCGGTTTCAAGTACACGGGGGCGGGACCCTTCGGCATCCACCTCTCCCAGAACAAGTCGCTGGCGAAGAAGATCTTCGCGTTCCACGGCATCCGGACCCCTTACTTCGCAGGCGTCTACCGGGGAAGGCTCGACTGGGCGCACGAGAGCCTTTCTTTCCCGGTCATCGTGAAGCCGGCGAGAGAGGATGGCTCGATCGGCATCGAATTCAACGCCGTCTGCGAGTCAATCAAGGAGCTGATGGAGCGCATCCACGACATTCACGAGAAATTCGACTCGCCGGCGCTCATCGAGGAGTATATCGAGGGGAGGGAGATGTACGTCACGGTGCTGGGGAACGAGAACCCCGTGGCCCTGCCGGTGGTGGAGCTGGATTTCTCGAAGCTGCCGGAAGGAACGCCGAAGATCGCCGGGACCGAGGTGAAATGGAGGACCGGGACCGAGGCCTATCGCAAGACCAAGAGCATCATCCCGACCGACTTGGATGAGAAGACGGTGAAGACGCTGAACGAGACGGCCCTCGCCGCCTACCAGGCGCTGGAGCTGAGGGATTACGGCCGCATCGACATGCGCGTGGACCGCGACGGCAAGGTGTACGTCCTGGAAGTCAATCCGAATCCCTGGCTGCATTCCAAGTCGGAGGTCTCCCTGGCGGCCAAGCAATCCGGACGCACTCATCCGGCGCTCATCGAGGAAATCGTCAACCTGGCCCTGGCGCGATATGGGGCCTGAACCGCATCAACCCGTTCCACACTTGTGAGGTGACCATGAACAGCTCTTTCCCCGGCAGGCGGGCCGCCGGGCTCTTTGCGGCGGCGCTCGCGCTCTGCGCGACGACGATGCTTCCCGCCTCGGCGCAGAATCTCGCCGATTTCGAGAAGAAGGTCACGGTGAAGACCCTGTCCAACGGCTGGACCTTCATCCTCTACGAGCGCAGCGAGGCGCCGGTCTTCTCCTTCGCCACGCACGCCAACGTCGGCTCGGCCCAGGAAGTGACGGGCATCACCGGTATCGCCCACATGTTCGAGCACATGGCGTTCAAAGGGACCACGACGATCGGCACCACCGATTATCCCGCCGAGAAAAAGGCCCTCGAGAAGGTGGACCAGGCTTACGCCGCGTACGATTCGTACCGGCGCGTCCGGGGGGCCGATCCCGAGAAGGTGAAGTCGCTCCAGAAGGCCTGGAAGGACGCGCAAGAGGAGGCCGACCGTTACATCAAGAAGAACGAGTTCGGCGAGATTATCGACCGGGAGGGGGGCGTGGGGCTCAACGCGTTCACCAACGCCGATTCCACGGTCTACTTCTATGCCCTTCCTTCCAACAAGTTCGAGCTCTGGGCCTACCTGGAATCCGAACGCTTCATGCGCCCCGTGTTCCGAGAGTTCTACAAGGAGCGGGACGTCGTGAAGGAGGAGCGGCGGCTGCGCACCGAGAGCCAGCCGATCGGCCGCCTCATCGAGCAGTTTGGGATGGTGGCCTTCTCCGCCCACCCCTACCAGCATCCGGTCGTCGGCTACATGAGCGATCTCGACTCCTTCTCGAGGGCCGACGCCGAGAAGTTCTATCGGACCTACTACGTGCCCTCCAACATGGTGACCGCGCTGGTGGGAGACGTGAAGGCGGCGGAGGTCGTGCCGCTCCTGGAGAAGTATTTTGGCAGAATCCCCAAGGGGGATCCGCCTCCGCCCCTGCGCACCGTCGAGCCTCCGCAGATCGCCGAGAAGTCGATCCGCATCCCCGACCCCTCCCAGCCGTTCTACGTGGAGGGTTATCACAAGCCCGCCGCCACCAGCCCGGATGAGCCGATCTATCAGGCCATCGTGGACGTCCTTTCGAACGGCCGGACTTCGCGGCTTTACAGGAGCCTGGTGCGGGACAAGCAGATCGCCGTCGCCGTGCAGTCCTTCCCGAGCTATCCCGGCAGCAAGTTCCCCAATTTGTTCATTCTCTTCTCCGTCCCGGCGCCCGGACACACCAACGAGGAAAGCCGCGACGCCATCCGAGCCGAGCTGGAACGGCTGAAGAAGGAGGACATCACGCCGGAGGAGCTGGCCATGGTCAAGACGCACGCCAAGGCGGCGCTGCTCGAGGGGCTGAACAGCAACGACGGCCTCGCGGAGAGCCTGGCGGAATACCAAACCGTCTTCGGAGACTGGCGCGAGCTCTTCAAGGCGGTGGACAAGATCGATCGCGTGAGCCAGGCGGACATCCGCCGCATCGCCTCCGCGGTCTTCACGGACACCAACCGAACGGTGGCGGTGGTGGAGACCACGGCAGCCATGCCCATGTCCGGCGGCGAAGCCGGTCGTTGAGGAGGACTCGAAGATGAAACCCGTGCGCTTTCTTGCGATGTCTCTCCTGTTCCTGGCCGCGGCCCTTCCCGCCGCGGCCCAGGTGCAGGATTACAAGCAAATCAAATATCCCGCCCTCCGCCCGATCACGATTCCCGAGCCCCAGCGCTCGACGCTTCCGAACGGCATGCTGGTCCTCCTCCTCGAGGATCACGAGCTCCCCACGATTACGGTGTCGATGCGGATCCGGACCGGAAGCCGGCTCGTGCCGGCCGACAAGACGGGCCTGGCGGAGATCTTCGGATTGACGCTACGCACCGGCGGCACCAAGACGATGACCGGGGATCAGGTCGACGACTTCCTGGAAGCCCGGGGAGCCCGCATCGAAACCGGGGTAGGCGAAACGGCAGGTTTCGCCGAGGCCTGGTGCCTCAAGCAGGATTTCCCCGATGTCCTCAAAGTGTACGCGGACGTACTGCGGAACCCTCAGTTCGCCGAGGACAAGATCGGCATCGCGAAGAATCAGGTGGGAGCCGGGATCGCGCGCCGGAACGACAACCCGCAGGGGATCATGAACCGGGAGTACGAAAAGCTGATCTACGGTCCCGACAGCCCGTACGCCCGCACGCCGGAGTTCGCCACTCTGGACGCGGTCCGGCGGGAAGATCTCGCCAGCTTCCACAAGACTTATATTCAGCCGAACCGGATTCTCCTGGGCGTGGTGGGAGATTTCGACTCGAAGAAGATGATGGAGACCCTCAAGTCTACCTTCGGCTCGTGGCCCAAGGGACCCGAGGCGAAGGATCCGGCGGCCCCGTTCCGGACCGCGCCGAAGCCGGGGATCTACTACGTCCAGAAGGACGACATGACCCAGTCGGACATCATCCTGGGACACCTCGGAATCCAGAAGAACAACCCTGACATCTTCGCCGTCGATGTGATGAACGAGGCCTTCGGCGGCGGGTTCGCCGCGCGTCTCTTCAGCAACGTTCGATCCAAGAAGGGGCTGGCCTATTCCGTTCGTGGAGGGGTGGACTCGAACTATGACTATCCGGGCACTTTCAACGTCTGGATGACCACCAAGACCGAGACCACGGCCGCGGGAATCGATGCCCTGATGGAGGAGATCGACTCCCTGGTGAAGAACCCTCCTTCGGAAGCCGAGGTGCAGCGTGCCAAGGACTCCATCCTGAACTCCTTCATCTTCCACTACGATTCGAAGCAGGAAGTCCTGAGGCAGCAGCTCGTCTACGCCTACTACGGCTTCCCGCCCGACTATCTGTCCCGCTACCGCCAGAACATCGAGAAGGTGACGCCAGCGGACGTGGCCCGGGTCGCAAAGAAGTACGTCCACAAGGATCAGCTTGCCATCCTGGTCGTCGGGCCCCAGAAGGGGCTGGACAAGCCGTTGAGCAGCTACGGCACCGTGGTTCCGGTCGACATCACGATCCCGAGACCCAAGGCGCCTCCCGGTTCCGCGGGTTCCAAGAAATCGGTCCCCTGAGGGGCAGGATAGGATCGGCTTTCTCACGCGCGGCCCCTCCGGGGGCCGCGCGCGCTTTCGGCGCGCCGCCAAGGCCTTGACAACCCTTGCCGGGGAGGACCTTCAGGCCATCGGTTGGTGTTGCGCCTTTTTCGCGCGGCATGCTAATCTCCGCTTGCTTCTTCCACCTTTCCCTCGGATCTATAGAAGGATTCGGCGACCGTGAGGTCGTCAGGGGGTTCGCAGGTCCATGTCGCGTCGGTCCGCCCGAGTCGTCCTTCTTCTGTCTCTGCTCTTCGCCGGCCCCGCTTTCGGGGCGTCGGGAGAGCTGAAGGGAAACGTGGTGGACGGCTCCGGGGCGCCGCTGCCCGGCGTGACGGTCGTCGTCTGGAACCCCGCACTCGGCGTAGCGGAGCGTGGGGGAGTCACGGATGCGGCGGGGAGTTTCCGAATCATCGGCCTGAGCCCGGGCCCCGGCTATCGTCTCCGGGCCTCTCTCTCCGGCTTCGCTCCCATCGAATTCTCCGATCTCGATGTCGCCGACGGGCAGGCACGCTTCCAGAACGTGACGCTTCGTCCCGCGTCGGAGCTGAAGGAGACCGTCCGCGTCCAGGGGAAGACCGACGTCGTCAATCCGGAGAGCGTCACCACCTCGACGACCTTCAGCTCCGAGTTCATCGCCGGTTTGCCGGTGCTGGGCCGCGACTACCAGGACATCCTGAGCCTGGCCCCGGGCGTGACCGACGTGAACGGTACGGGCAACCCGAACATTCACGGGGCGCGAGACACCGACGTACTGACCCTGGTGGACGGGGTCAACACCACCGATCCCTTCTCCGGCTACTACGGCCAGCAGCTCAACATCGAATCGATCCAGGAAATCGAGGTGATCACCTCCGGAAGCCGGGCGGAGTTCGGCCGCGCCCAGGGGGGGTTCGTCAACATCGTCACCAAATCCGGAGGCAACGAGTTCAAAGGCACCTTCAAATTCTACCTCCGCTCCCATCGTCTGGACGGAGACGGCGCGGGCGCCGAGGACCCGGAGGTGGTGGGCGGAATCGGCGAGACCGAGGGGTTTCGGGACTTGCGCTTCACTGACTTGTATCCCTACCTCTCCCTCTCGGGCGCCTTCATCAAGGACAAGCTCTGGTACTTTTTCTCCAGCGAATACGTCCAGATCGAGACTCCGATCGACTCCCTGGCTCAGGCGTTCGTGGTCTCGTCCTATGGATACCGGGTATTCGGCAAGACCACCTGGCAGATCAATCCCGCAAACAAGATGGCGCTCTCCCTCACGCTGGATCGGACGAAGGACGAGAACCAGGGACTGACCAGTCTCGCCAATGTGGAATCGGGCTATTCGTTCAAGCGGGGAGGTCCCACCTTCACACTCAAGGAGGTCGCGGTCTTCACGCCGTCCCTCTTCCTCGACTCGTCGGTCTCCTGGTTCGACAACAATTTCCGGCGCAGCCCCACGACCGACCCTGACACGAATCACAACGGGATTCTCTACGTCGACGCGTTTCCCGCGCTGGGGGGCAACCAGGATGGGATCGTTCAAGCGCGGGAGCGCGATCCGGGCGAGGATTTCGACCGCGATTTTCGCTACGACCTGTTCGAGGACGAGGATGAGAACGGGGTCCTGGCGGCCTCCGAGGATCGCGACCTGGACGGCCGGCTCACCGGACCGGCCGGCTGCGAGGGGACGGCCCACGAGGACCGGAACTGCAACGGGGCCCTGGACGAGGAGGTCGACGCCAATCACGACGGAATCGCCCAGCCCTCCGAGGACAGGGGAATCCCCTGTTCCGTGGCCTCCTGCCCCGGCGGGTTTCTGCCCGACACCGCCGGCAACGGACGCATCGATTCGGAGGATGCCAACGGCAACGGCCGGCTGGATGTCCTGCAAGACTCGGGGCAGACTCCCTTTCCACTCTGGCACGACTCGAACGATAACGGCTCCCCCGATCCCGGTGAGTTCCGCTCCCCCCTGGAACCCGATCGAGACTATTTCCGGGACAGCTCGGGCCGCATCACCGGTCCGAACCCGTACGAGTTGGACGACCATCGCACGCGCTTAACCCTGAAGGAAGAACTCTCGCTGTACCTCGGAGATTTCCTCGGGACGCACGATCTGAAAATGGGAGCGGATTACGAAGCGGAAGGGTACCAGGGGACGGAGACGCAGAGGGCCAACCTCCGGGCGCCCCGCGCGCGGGTGTCCAGCAGCATTCTCACCGGAGGCGCGGGCTCCTCCGATCCGCAGGCCCTGACGGCCTTCGTCGGCGCCCCGGTGTCGGTCGACCATGATGCGGAAGGAGTCGCCCTCGGTCTCTACCTCCAGGACACCTACAAGCCGATCCCCAACCTCACGCTGGGGCTGGGCGTCAGGCTGGACCTGGAGGACGTTTCGGCATTCGGCTATTCCTTTTTCGATCCGGCGGAGCAGCGGCGGCAGTACAACGACATCGTCGAAGTCACCGGCGTGGATGTCTCTCCCGACGGCATCCAGCCTCTCGGATTGTGCAGCGATCCGCTCTACAGCTGCGACGGCAGCGGGCTCCCGCTCCACGTCGCCTCGCTTTACAGCAGCCTGAGGAACCTCGCGCCCCAGCGCTTCTCGAGGCACAACTCGGAAGTGGACATCCTGAGTCCCTACCTTGCGGGAGTCCTCGGCGGGGAGGCCGACATCAACGCTTTGCAGGCCCAGGGGTTCAACATCCGCCGAAAAGAGAAGATCCGGATCCAGAACACCAACCTGTCGCCACACCTGTCTCTTTCCTGGGACCCCTGGGCCGACGGGAAGTCCAAGGGCTTCGCCTCCTGGGGCCGCTACTATGGCAAGCTCTTCCTCAACACCGTGGTCCTGGAGCAAGGTCCGGACTCGGTCGCGCGGTTCTACAGTTTCGACCGGGACGGCGTCGACGTCACGGGCCGGCCCGACAACCAGTTCGGCGCCGTCCGATCTCAATCGGCCCCCTCCGCTTTCCAGGTGGATCGTTCTCTTTCGACCCCCTACACGGTCGAATTCACGCTGGGGTTCCAGCGCGAGATCGCCCCGGAAATCTCCTTGGGTGTGACGCTGGTCCACCGCGACTACAAGGACCAGCTCCAGGACATCGACGTGAACCACTACACGGTGCGGGATCCCAACACCGGAAGGTTTGTGGACCTGCTCGGCGATGAGATCCTCGCCCTCGGTCTCGGGAAGGAAAAACCGGTGTCGGCACGCATTCCCGACGGCATTCCGGATCTGTACATCCAGAACATCTTCTTCAACCGGATCTTCAGGCTGGGGAATTACAACGATCAGACCTACCGCGGAGTGGAGCTGGAGCTGGTGAAGCGCCTCAGCCGGAAATGGGAGATGAACGCGAGCTATACCTACTCGCAAACCAAAGGGGATGCGGAGTCCTTCCTCTCCGAGAACGGAGACGATCCCTCCCTCGCCGAGTTCGAGCCGGGATACCTGGACTACGATCAGACCCACGTGCTGAAGCTGAATGCGACATCCTTCCTCCCCGGGGACTGGAGGCTGGGGGGGACCATCATCTACGCTTCCGGACTACCTTTCTCGGTCATCCAGGAGACGGAGGCCAACGACGATGTCGGGTACGTCCAAGCCCGCAAGGTCTTCGGCTACTACGATCGCACGCGGGGGTTCGTCTCCGAGAACCGTAACACGCACCGGAATCACGCCTCCTACCTCGTCAACGCCAGGACGGAAAAGGCGTTCGTCATCGGCAAAGCCTCGGCTTCCGCCTTCTTCGAGATCTTCAACCTTCTCAACACCGACGACCTGAGAATCTACAGCCTGGACTCCGGCCTCGTGAACCTCAACATCAACGGCGTCCGCTCTTTCGGCCGGCGCTATCAGGTCGGCATCCAGATCAATTTCTAGCTCGGCGAGCGACGCGCCGATCCTGTCCGCGATGGAAATCATTGACAACCCGCGTGGCTGCTTGCTATGGTAGCATTAGCTATTCTCTCAAATCTCGTAGGGTATTGAAGACAGGGCTCTTCTCGCGAAGGGCGAATTCCATGGGCCAGCCGCACCGAGCCCGTTGGCTTGTCGCCGTGGCGCTGCTTTCCGCGGCCATGCCGTTGCTCGCCGTCTCCGAATCCAGTCTCCAGGGCAGGATTCTCGACAAGGACGGCTCCCCCCTTCCCGGCGTCACGCTCGTCCTGCGCAACGGCACCCTCGCCGTGGCGGAGGTTGGAACCGTCAGCAACGCGAAGGGGGAGTACTCCTTCCGGCATCTTCCGCCCGGAGCAGGCTATCGCCTTTCCGCCTCCCTTCCGCTGCACGCCACCGTCGAGTTCACCGACGTCACTCTCACCTCCAGCGTCGCCACGACTCTCGACATCACCCTGCGTCCCG
>DASYRY010000304.1:0-4489 GCA_036004025.1 Candidatus Polarisedimenticolia bacterium
CTTGCACGCATCGCCCGACTTCTCGAGCAGCGCCGCCGCGCGCACGACGGTCTCCAGGCCGTGCAGCGGAATGTAACGGCCGAAGTGGAGGACCGTATAGCCGTGACCGTTGGGCGTTCGCCAGGGAGAAGGACGGAAGACCCGATCGTCCGCGCCGATCGGAAGGATCCAGAACTTGTGCTCGGGAATGCCGAACTCCCGGGAGAAGAATTCCTGGTGGGCCCGCGTGTCCAGCAGGACCCGCTCGGGGAGCCGGCAGGACCAGCGGTCCACCTGGCGCAGGAGCCATGCCTTGATTCCCCGGCTTTTCACCACGCCTCGATCCAGGACGAGGGAATCGTAGAGGGAGAGGAAGGCATCGAAGACCAAGGGGACCCTGCGCATCCGACTCAGACACCAGGCCGGAAAGACGTCGAAGTGTCCCGAGTATCCGACGAAGAGAAAATCGGGCCTCGGGTCCCTCAGGAATCTCACGCTAAGTACCGCGTAGGCCCAAATCCATTTCATGATGAGGAGGGGGTGAAGCCAGCCTGCGCGCGCCCTGCGGAGCTTTTCAGCCGGTCCTCCCCAGAGGGGCGCGTGGCATTCGCGCACGACGACGCCGCTGATCCGGAGCCCCTCCATCAGGATGCGGTTCCGAGGGTACTCCCGGTCGTAGGTTCCCCAGTAACAGACGGTCATCTCAGGCCGACTCGAGGGCGCCGGAGGTGGCGCCCCGAGTCTTCTTCCTAACGTTCTTTGAGAAATAGATGAGGCGACTCACGATGGATTGAGTCCCTCGCCACACGCGCCTGACCTCACGAATACTGGTCATACGCAAGGCGGTCCGCACCATGAAGCGCGGGCGGAGGTAGAAGCGGCGGTAGGCTTCCAGGCGGGCCTTCTCCAGATCGAGTCGCGAGAGAGTCTCGGTTTCAAGGACGATATCCTTCGCCGCATAGTCCTCCCAGGTCTGCGCGCGCAGGTATCCCTTGCGCAGCGATTCCTCGTACATCTCCGTCCCTGGATAGGGCACGGCGGCGGCGAACTGCGCGTTGTCCGGGTCCAATCGGACGGCGAAGTCGATCGTCTCTTTCAGGGTTTCCTGGGTTTCCCCGGGTCCTCCCAGCATGAAGAAGGCCTGGGTCTTGATTCCCGCCTTCCTGGCGGTCTTGAAGGCCTTCGTCACCTGATCGAGAGTGATCCCCTTCTTGAGCCGCTTCAGGATCTCCTCCGAGCCCGATTCCACTCCGAGGTAGAGATTGTCGCAGCCGGCCTTGCGCATCTCCGTGAGCAGCTCTTCGTCGACGGTGTCCACCCGGCCCATGGAGATCCAGTGCACTTTCAGGTCGCGCTCCTGAATCAGACGGCAGATCCGCAGCAGCCGCTCCCGATCGATGGTCATCGTGTCGTCGTCGAAGTAGATGTCGTCGACCCCGTGCTGCCGGACGAGAAACTCCATCTCGTCAACCACCGCTTCCGGAGCCCGCGCCCGGAAATCCCGTCCCACCATCGTTCCCGGCCAGAGGCAGAAGGTGCAGCGGTAGGGGCAGCCGCGGCTGGAGAGCATGAAAGTTCCCTTCTTCCCTTGGTACTGCGCCGTCTGGTACTTTTCGATCGGCACCACCTCCCGATCGGGGTAGGGCCATCGGTCGAGGTCCGCGTCGAAGGGACGCTCCGGGTTCACCCGGATTCCGGAGCCTTCACGGAAGGTAATTCCGGCGACCCCGGACAGAGGCAACCCATTCTTGAGCGCCAGGCCCAACTCCCGGACAGTGATCTCGAACTCCCCGCGGATGATGGCATCCACTTCAGGGTGCTCCCGCAGAAGCTCCTGATGAAAATAGGTCGCGTGGGATCCCATGAGGGCCACGAAGGCACGAGGGTGCTTCGATTTGGTCCGCCGCACCGACTCGAGGTCGTGGTCGATGGAGGGGGTGGAGCACTCCATGGCCAGGAAGTCGGGAGCGATACGCCCGATCTCCTCCGCGTAACGCTCGATTCCCAACTCGTCGCAGACCCCGTCGAGAAAAGCGGTCTCGACCCCGGCCTCCTTGAGGAGGGACACCGTGTAGGCCAGGAAAATGGGGAACTCCAGCTTCTTGTCTTTTCTCTTGTGGGGCCATCGAACCGAGGATCGGGCCCCGAACCCGTCGCCGGGCCAGGGAGGATTAGTGACCAGGGCCTTGAACATGACCTTCTTGACGCTCCTTTCGCTCGCCGGGCTCGCCGGCCAAGAATCTTCGCTCAACGCAACAATCCTCGGGACAAAAGCTCTTCCCGTGCCTCTCCGGTCCGATCTTCCGCGGACTGGGTCCGCGCCCAAGCGGCCAGATCGTCGTAACCTTTCTCCAGAGGGACCTGGGGCACGAATCCCAGGAACTCCCTGATTCTCGAGATGTCCGCATAACAGTGTCGGATGTCTCCCTCCCGGAAGGAGCCGACGATCTCCGGCCTCAGGTGCTTCTCGGGCGCCAGCTTCTCGAGCAGACCGGTGGCGAGATCCAGCAGCGACACCCGGCGCCCCGTGCCCACATTGAAGATCTCGTAGTCGGCCCTGGGAGACTCCATCGCGAGGAGGTTGGCGCGGACGATGTCGGAGACGTGGATGAAATCGCGGCTTTGCCCGCCGTCCTCGAACAGCAGGGGCGGGGCGCCGTTCAGGATCCGGCTGGCGAAGATCGCGGCGACGCCGGTGTAAGGATTGGAGAGGGCCTGGCCCGGCCCGTAGACGTTGAAATACCTCAGGGCCACGGAAGGGACACCGTACGCGCGACCCATCACCATGACCGTCTCTTCCTGGCATCGCTTGGTCACCGCATAGACCGACGTCGGGGCCACAGGCTTGTCCTCACGCGTCGGCCGAGGCGCCATGTCTTCGCCGCACGCCGGGCACTCGGCTTCCCAGCGTCCTTCGGCCATCCGCTCACGGTGCCGCGGCGCCGGCTGGCCAGGCCCGCAGGCCGGACAGGCATACGATCCTTCGCCGTAAAGGGACATGGACGAGGCAACCACCACCTTTTCCACCTTCGATCCGCGGGTGGCGATTCTCTCCATGAGCTTGGCCGTTCCGAGACTGTTGACCTGGGTGTAGGCGGCGGGCTTGTACATCGACTGGCCCACTCCGACCGAGGCGGCCTGATGGAAGACCACTTGCACTCCCGAGAGAGCCCGCTCCAGTGTGTTTTCATCGAGGATGTCCCCGCGCAGCATCTCGACCCCGGCGGGAAGCTTGACGGCGGACCCATTCGCACCGTGCACCTGCGGATCGAGGACATCGAGGATTCTCACCTGATGTCCGTGCGACGCCAGGGACTCCACGAGGTGGGAGCCGATGAAACCGGCCCCGCCGGTCACCAGGACTTGCCGCGCTTTCATGGATTGCCTCCGCCGGCTCCCCAGGGTGTCGAGACCCTTTTTTCGGATCCCCTCTCGAGCTTCCGGCGCTCGTCGAGACCTTCGATCTCCATCTTCCGCAGCCGGTACTGGACGTCTTCCAGGAGCTGACGGCTGGCGGCCATCAGATCGCTGACCACCCCGATGAGCACCGTGAACACACCCAGAGCGACGAGCGTGGTGCCGACCACGAGCGACTGCAGATGCCCGGCGGGTCCCTCGATCGTGAAGAAGAAATAGAGGAACCGAGCGATGAAGATCGATCCGACCAGGAGCATGCTCCCCCCCACGTACGAGAAGACCTTGAGGGGCTCGTACATGGCGTAGATGCGGACCATGGTGCTGACGGAGCGCTTGATGTAGAACCACAGATTCGGGAAGAGGCGGGATTCCCTGAGCTGCGCATTGACCCCCACCGGCACGTGAGCCACCGCCAGGCGCTTCTTCCCCGCCTGAATCAGCGTCTCCAGGGTGTAGGTGAAGCGAGAGAAGACGTTGAGCTTCAGCGCCGCCTCGCGGTTGAACGCGCGGTACCCGCTGGTGGAATCGAGCAGGTCGAGCCCCGAGAGCTGGCGCATCACGCGGTCCCCCACGCGGTGAAGAAATCGCTTCACATGCGAGAAATGCCCGAGGCTCTGGACCCGGCGGTCGCCGATCACCAGATCGGCCCTCCCTTCCAGGATCGGGGAGATGAGCCTTTCGAGGTCCCGGGCATCGTACTGGTTGTCGGCGTCGGTATTGACGATGATGTCAGCGCCCTGCTTCAAGCAGGCTTCCAATCCCACCATGAACGCCCGCGCGAGACCCTGGTGCGTGGGCAGCACCAGGACGTGGTCCACTCCCAATCGGCGGGCGACTTCCGCGGTCCGGTCGCTACTGCCGTCGTCCACGACCAGAATCTCCACCTCCTCCACCCCCGGCAGGGAGCGAGGAAGGCTGGAAACCGTGACGGGGAGCGTCTTCTCCTCGTTCAGGCATGGGATCTGGATGATCAGCTTCACGATTTCTTCTGTCTCCCTTTTTCCTTTTCCTTGCGCGCGGGCTCGGTGGGCTCGCTTCCGTAGCCGTAATAGAGGTAACTGGAGTAGTAGTATCGGCTGCTCTTCACGTCGAC
>DASYRY010000305.1:0-5594 GCA_036004025.1 Candidatus Polarisedimenticolia bacterium
ACCTACACGCTGCGGGATTCGGCGACCCTGCGGCCTTCGCTCTTTCTCGAGTCCACCGTCTCCTGGTTCGACAACAACTTCGCGCAGCTGCCCAACCTCAATCCCGACACCAACCACAATGGATTCCAGTTCAACGACGATCGCCCCTGGATGGGAGGCAACAGCGATCACATCCTGCAGGCCAGGGAGAGGGACACGGGCCTGGATTTCGATCATGACGGGGCCTGGGATCGATACGAAGACGTGGATCCCGATCCGGACCAGGAGGACTGGGTCGACTTGGACGGCGATGGTCGAGGTTTTGTCGGCTACTGGGGCACAGGGTGCGAGGGCGAGGAGGATCTGAACTGCGACGGGGAGATCAGCTCCGAAAGGGATCTCAACCTGAACGGCATTGCCGACCCCGGGGAGGACGTGGGGTTGGAGTGCACCAACGTCCTGCGCTGCCGGGGTCCCGTCGTGGCGGGGACGGCGGGCAACGGCCGACTCGACACGGAGGACCGCAATGGGAACTTCCTGCTGGACACCTATCGGGAATCCGGTCCAACCTCTTTCCCGTATTGGCAGGATCGCGATGGAGACGGCTTCCCGGATGTGGGCGAATTCGTGTCCCCGCTCCCCGGCGACCGCGATTTCCAGCTCGATGTCGATACCGGGCGCCGCCTAGGCCCGTATCCTTATCAGTACGACGACCATCGCAAGCGCTTCACCTGGCGTGAGGATCTCTCCTCCTACGTGGGAAATCTCGGGGGCACCCACGATCTCAAAGCGGGATTCGCCTGGGAGCATGAGGGATTCAGCCGCGACACCGTCCTACGTCCCGAGGTCACCGAGCCGATGAAAGTGTTCACGGGCTACAACCGGCAGTACTACCACCGAGTCGCGTTCCTGGGAGCTCCTTCCGAGGTGAACAACGCCGCCGTCGCGGAGAACCTCGGGTTCTTCGCCCAGGACAACTACAAGCCGCTTCCCAACCTGACCTTCGGCATCGGCTTCCGCGTGGACCAGGAGCGCGTCGCATCCCGTGGCTTCACGACATTCGATCCGGCGGCGGAGCGGGCCACTTACGATCACCTGATGGGTCTGAGCGGGCTCGATACGGTCTTCTACGATTTGATCCAACCCACGGGCCTGGCCAACGATCCCCTCTATACGTCGGGATCCGCCAGCGACAGCACCCGGCTGTCGCAGATCGGCCTCATGCTGAGAACCGCCGCTCCCCGCTTCCTGACCCGGCACAACCTTCTGGTGGACGTGGCCGCACCCTTGCTGGGCAACTACTTCCCCGACCAGGGAGCCGATTTCGCGGGGTTCGCCGCGCTGGCGGGAAGTGTGCGCAAAGCGGAGGAGTTCGAGCTGACCAACACCAACGTGGCCCCGCGCCTGAGCGTCTCCTGGGATCCGTTCGGAGACGGAAAATCGAAGGGATTCGGCTCCTGGGGCCGCTTTTACGACAAGCTCTTCCTGCAATCGATGCTGCTCGAGCTGGGTCCGGACGGTGTCGTGCGTGATTACCTTTTCGACTCGTACGGTTTTGAGGATTCGACCGGGTATCCCAACAATGGATTCGGCACGATGACCACCGGGTCGACCCTGTCGATCTTCCAGGTGGATCGGAACCTCTCCACCCCTTTCACCGACGAGCTGACGATCGGATTCCAGCGCGAGATCGTCCCCGAGATCGCGCTGTCGCTCACTTATGTTCATCGGGATTATCGAAACCAGCTGCAGGACGTCGATCTCAATCACGCCACCCGCGTGAATCCGGCCACCGGAAAACTGCTGGACACCTTCGGACGCCCTCTCTGCGAGCGGAGCAGGTTCAGCTTTAAGGGAGTGTGCCGGGACGCCCTGGTCGACCCCTCCCTGTCGAATGAGGCAATCATCAGTCCCCCGGACGGGCTGCCCGATCTCTACATCCAGAACTTCCTGTTCAATCGGGTCATGCGTCTGGGGAACTTCAACGCCCAGACCTACCGTGGCATCGAGCTGGAGCTGGTCAAGAGACTGGCCCGCAAATGGCAGATGGAGGCGAGCTATACCTACTCGAAGAGCTGGGGCGACGCCGAAAGCTACAGCGACAGCTTCGGCGACGACCCGTCGGTCACCGAGTTCCAGGAAGGGTATCTGGACTACGACCAGAGGCACGTGGTCAAGCTGAACGCCTTGGCCTACCTCCCCCGGGACTGGCAGATCGGCGGAACCGCGCAGTGGGCCTCCGGACTCCCCTACTCCTCGATCGAGCTGGGCCGGATCTCCCTGGATGACGTCACCTACACCCAGGTCCGCCGCCGATTCGGCTACGTGCGGCTGGGCGATTTCATCCCCGAGAATCGCAACATCCATCGCAACAACCCGGTCTACGACTTCAACGCCAGGGTGCAGAAGAGCTTCGTGGTGGGCAAAGCGTCCGGCTCGGCGTTCCTCGAGATCTTCAACCTTCTGAACTCCGACGATCTGAGGATCTACGAGATCCATCCGAACCAGAGCGCGCTGCAAGCGGAAGAGGAGCGCCGGTTCGGCCGCCGCTACCAGGTCGGAATCCAAATCAACTTCTAGACCCAGGAATCAGGGAGAGGGGAGAGCGCTGGAAAGATCCACCACTCGGAAGACGCTCCGCTCGTCGTGCTTGAGGGTGAACACGACGGCGGCGCGCTCGAGGAGATCTTCGGGAATCTGGTAGTCCACGAAATACCGGACACGATTCTCCGACAGGTAGGCGTCGAGCTTCTTGGTCCCCCGGATCACTTCCGCGTAGTAGTCATAATCGTTCACCAGCCCATCCAGATTGATCATGGTGCGCTGCGAGAAATATCCGATCTCCCCCGCGTTGAAGGCCGCCAGAACGTCGGTTTCGCCGGTGTTTTCCCGGATCCACTCGGCCACGCGGTACGCGCTGTAGAAAAAGCTGCTCTCACGATAGTCGTCGTCTCTCGCCAGCCGCGCGAACCAAGCGGCGGCGAACCCCCCGTACAGGATGAGCGCGACGACGGCCGCCCTGTGCAGAGTCCTGGCCGTGAGCCACGCCCGGCGGATGCCGATCTCGACGAGCTCGTCCATCGCCATCGCGACGGTCAGGGCGCAGAAGACGAAATAGGGCGATTGATACCAGACGCCGTAAGTCCCGTAGGTCCCCATGCCGCTCAGGACAATCAACTGCACTAGGCCGGCCACCCCGAACGCGGCCCAGAGGGGCGCCAGGCGGGACGTCCGAAACCCTTCCGCCCTCGCGGCTCTCCACGCCAGCGCCAAGGTCGCGATCCCCAGCATCATCGGCATCCAGACCATCCGTACAGCCTCGCCGAGCGAGGACAGGGCGAGAAAGCTGATGGGCGTCACGAAGTCGAAGCCACGCGCGGCCAGAACCGTAAAGTTCTTCAACGTCCAGACGTGAGAGTGACTCTTGATGAGCGCCGAGACGGGCATCCAGGATCGGCCCATGGCGTAGAAGCCCCCGAAGAGCACGACCCCTCCCGCGGCCGCGATGCCGGTCGTGGCGAGCAGGATGCGCCGACTCACCCACCTTCGCTCCCGCGATAGGACGACACCATAAAGAAGGATGGAGAGGATCGCCGCATCGACCCGGCACCAGACGTTCAGCACGAGCAACAGCGAGAAGCCGACCCAGTTACGGGCACGAGCGCCCTGCTCGGATTGGCCGATGGACACTCCGGAAGCGATCAGCGCCCATGCGACCAGCGAATGAAGCGAATTCTCCATGCCGCACAGGGTCCAGCGTGAGCCGGTCAGGTTCACGTTGAGCCAGAGGAAGGCCAGGAAGATCGCGAATCGCGGGCGGCCCAGTGCCTGCCCGATTCGGTAGATGGGAACGTAGCAGAGGGCGTTGAGGAGAAGGCACAGCCCCACGCAAGCTTCGAGCAGCGCGTTCTTGGATGGCATCACCGCGCCGACCGCGGTCAGGACCCAGTTCCACAAGAACTGCAGGCCGTTGGTGCGGTGCAGACCGTCGAAGGTGACGAAGCCCAGGCGCGGAGTGTTCCAGGCGACCTGGAGGTAGTAATAGGTATCGTCGATGGCGAGCCGGGAGACGAGGTATTCGAGACCGCGCAGGAAGAAGCAGCCCTGGTAGACGATCTGGAGCAGGAATACGGCGAGGAGCCACGTCCCGGCGGAAGAAGGACGCGTCTGGATCGCGCCGCCCCTCACGGCGTCGCCGAGAGGGTCGAGAGATTCTCTGTCGCGCGCCTCTCGCCGATGCACGAGAGCGTCCTACCACGCTTCGAGGCGAACTCCCGATGAGGGTGACCACGGAAACGAAGCGGATGGGTGCGAGAATGCGGGGGAGCCGCGCAGAAAGCGTCATGCATCGGAATCATTTTAGGCGAGCTGACGAGGACACGTCCAGGGCCTGATAGAGGCGATCGTCTCCGTGCGCAAGCGTGTGGACGATGCGCGCGTCTTTCGAGAGCTCGGCCGGGATGAAGTAATCCACGAAGTACTTCACCTGATTTGCCTCGAGATAGCGACGCAGGCTCGCCTTCCCACGCAGGACGTCCCGGTAATAAGGATAATCGTTGGCGAGTCCATCGAGATTGATCACCTTGCGATCGGAAAAGTAGCCGATCTCTCCCGCGTTGTATGATGCCAGAATATCGGATTTCTGGGTGTGATCCCGGAGCCATCGCGAGAAGCGGTAGCAGGTGTAAAAAACGCTGTCTTGTCGATACTCGGAGTCCCTCGCGGCGCGGACGAACCGCGTTGCCGTGAAGGCTCCATACAGGACCACCGCGAGCACCGCCGCTCCCCGGAGAGTCTTCCATCCGACGACCCGCTTCTCGAGTGCCCATCGCGCGACGCCCTCGGTGGCGATCGCGATGGTGAGGGCACAGAAGACGAAGTAGGGTGATTGATACCAGACGTTGTACAAGGAGAACTCGCCCATGCCGCTCAGGACTAGGTTCTGGATCAACCCGGCCAGGCCGAGCGCCCACCAAATCCGCCCGAGAGACCTCCCCCGCAGGCCTCCGATCTTCGAGGCGGCGAGAGCCAGCGCGAGGATCCCCAGAGCGAGAGGTCCCCAGGTAACTCGCACGGTCTCCTGGAATGGCTTCAGGATGAATGAGGTGGGTGTCACGAAGTCGAACCCTCGCGCCAGCAGATACAGAAAGTTCTCCAGCGTCCAGCGGTGCGCACCGCCCTTGATGAGCGCCGAGACAGGCAGCCAGTACCCGCCCATGCCGTAGAACCCCGCCATCTGCACGACCGCGCCCGCCGCGCCGATGATTACCGGGGTTCGCAGGACGCGCCATCGAAGGCGTTCCCCCTTCTGCCACAGGACGGCGCCGAGAAGGATGGCGGAGAGAAGCGCGGCATCGAGACGGCACCAGACATTCAGCACGAGCAACAGGGAGAACACCGTCCATCCGCGCCATGAGCCTGCGGCGCCGGACCGGACCATCCGGATGGCGGAGGCCACCAGACTCCAGGCGACCAGCGCGTGCAGGGAGTTCTCCATGCCGCAGAGGGTCCAGCTCGCCGTGACCAGGTTGACGTTCAGCCAGGCGAAGGCCGCGATCAGCGTGAAAAGAGAGCGGCCCAGCTCCCGTCCTATCCGGTAGAGAGGCCAGTAGCAG
>DASYRY010000306.1:0-5938 GCA_036004025.1 Candidatus Polarisedimenticolia bacterium
GACATCAACGCGCCTCCGGATCTAGTATTCCGGCCGTTCCCCCCAGGGACTCGCATCTCTCGACAGGCTCTCGTCAAGATGGTTTGCTTTCGTGGCGTGCATGCGGTGCGTCGAGCTCTGCTCGTGCGAGCGAGAGGGACCTCCCTGGCTGCGATCATTTCCCCCCACTCCAATCCCATGCAAACTCAGTGCTAGGAGCCGAACCATGAATTCCAGGAGATGGGTCCCGCTCGCCGTTTCATTCCTGATCGGCCTTGGAGCTTCCAGCTGCGCCGCCTTCGCCCAGACTCAGGAGGAGAGCAAGCCGGAAACCCCCAAGGCAGCCTCGTCGGTGGTGGAAGCGTGCGGCACCTGCCACGAAGCGGAAGCCACGAGCTTCAGGAAGAACCCCCACGGCAAGACCGCGGTGGCCAACTGGAACGGGGAGCATGCCTGCGAGTCCTGCCATGGTCCCGGGGCCGCCCACATGGAATCGGGCGATAAGGCCGCCATCAGGAATCCCGGGAAGCTCTCTTCCACGGAGCTGAACGAGCTTTGCCTTTCCTGCCACTCGCGCGGCGAGGAGCACAGCCGCTGGACCGGGAGCCCCCACGAGGGACGGAACCTGTCGTGCCTCACCTGCCACAAGATCCATCAGGAGGGAGAGCCCTCGGAGCATCTCATGGCGAAGCGCACGGAGTTCGACACCTGCACCTCCTGCCATCTCCGGCGCAAAGCGTCGCTCATGCGCTCGTCACACATGCCGATGCGCGAGAAGCAGATGACGTGCAGCTCGTGCCACAACGTCCACGGAGGGACCGGTCCCGCCATGCTGCGGCAGAACTCCGTCATCGAGAATTGCTTCTCCTGCCACGCCGAGAAGCGGGCGCCATTCCTCTGGGAGCATCCGCCCGTCAAGGAGAACTGCGGCAACTGCCACGATCCGCATGGCTCCCAGCATCCCAGGCTGCTCGTGGCCAAGCTCCCGCGTCTCTGCCAGCAGTGTCACGACGAGACCCGGCATCCCACACAGCCTTACTCCGACGCCTCCCTGGCGCCCGAGTTCTTCCCCAACAGCCGGATGTTCGACCGGGGCTGCATGAACTGTCATTCGCAGATCCACGGCTCGAACCATCCTTCCGGCGTCCGGTTCATGCGGTAGGAGGCGCAATCATGAGACTGCCGACACAAGCGCTCCTGGGATGGATGCTGGGGATGGGCCTGGTCGGGATCCCCGCTGCGGGCGCCGAGGAAGAGGCCGCTGCGAAAACGGCGCAGGAGACAGGCCCGGTGCTCGCGGGAGAAGTTCTCGCGGGACCCCAGTGGTACGTGCAGGAAGATCCCAACAATTCCGCCAAGTTCAACGAGTATCGGGAAGTGCCTAACGGCTTCGTGCTCGAGTTCCTGTCTTTTTCATGGCTGCCTCGGCCCGGCTACTATCTCGACCTGAGCGCTCGCGACGTCTCCCAGCTCGACCAGCGGATCGGCTTCGATCTGGGCAAGCGGGACCTCTGGCAATTCTCCTTCCACTGGGCCGAGAACCCCCGCCGCTGGTCGGATCGCGCCAGGCAGCTCTTCACCAGCCAGGGGGGCGGCGATTTCACGTTGAACGACACGCTGCAGGCGGCCGTCCAGGCGGCTCCCCCGAGCGCCGACACGGCGCCCGCCGATGGGCAATGGGATGCCGGTACGAAAGGAGCGCTCATCAAGAGCGCCATCGAGACCAGCGCAGCCGCTGCCAGCGTCGGCTGGCAGCGGGAGGTGGGAAGCTTCGACGCCTCCTTCACGCCGACGCGGCACTGGACCTTCGACGTGGGGGCCCAGCGCGAGAGGCGCAGCGGCACGGCTCCTCAATCGCTGGGCATGTATTTCGCCCTGGCCCCGGCGGAACTGGCGGCACCGCTCGACTTCAAGACCGACCAGGCTCGGGTGGGAGGGGAGTATGCCGCGGAGCACTGGAACATCGGCGCGCAGCTGATGGCCTCCGAGTTCGAGACGGGGACCACCGCCATCACTTGGGACGACCAGCTGTTCCTCGTCGACACGCCGGTGAACGCCACCACGGCGAATCCGGCCCGGGGGCGCATGTCTCCCTGGAGCAACAGCGATCTCTGGGGCTGGAAGCTTTACGGAGGCGCGAGCTTCGCGGGTCACAGCCGGATCAACGCCACCTACTCGCAGAGCACGACGACGCAGGACGACCCGTTCCTGCCCACGACGATCAACGGATTGCTGCTCCCCATCGCCGGTCCGCTTCCGGCCGCCAGCCTCGACGGGAAGTACGAGCTCAACCTGGGGTCGATCACCCTCGCGTCCCGGCCCTTCTCCTGGCTTCGATACAGCGCCTGGTTCCGCGACTACAACTACGACAACAAGACGCCCAGCCTGACGTTTGCCGACTACGTCGCCACCGACTATCAGTTCTCGATGTGCGGCAGTGCGAATGCGTGCGGCGCCACCACCAACCGGCTGCAGCGCCGGAGCCTTCCCTTCGCCTACGAGAAGACCGACCTGGGGGCCTCGGCGGGATTCCGCCCTATCTCCTGGATGGACGTCATCGTGGCATTCGACCGGGAGAAGACCGATCGGAACATCGCGGCCGTGACCAGCTCGGACGAGGACACCGTCAAGGTCGCGCTGGATTTCGACGTCAATGACTGGCTGACCTTGCGGGTCACCGCCAGGAGGCAGGAGCGCCGCGCGGACGGCTACGACGCCGAATACTTCCTGGAGTCGTTCCCGATCGGCGAGGCGAACATCGCGGCCGCCAACGAGGGAGAGAGGAAGTACATGTGGACCGATCGGGACCGGGACTCGGGGGCGCTCATGGTGGAGATTTCTCCGACTCCCATCTTCTCCGTCTTCGCCGAGGCCACCTACGCCAAAGAAGAGTTCTTCGACCCGATCACGGGCAAGAGGATCGGAGAGAGCTTCACCCTCACCGAGGACCGGAACTTCGACACGATCCCGGAGAACTATACGATCCTGCTCGCCGGCCGGATCGACGACAAGATCACCACCTATTCGGTGGGAGGGACCGTCACCCCCGGTGCGCGGTGGAGCCTGTATGCCGACTATACCTGGGAAGATCGCGAATACCGCATGGCAAGCCGGTACCGGAACGTCTCGGGCGGAATTGGAACCGACGATCCGCTCGACGATTGGGGCAGCGATACCACCGACCGCTACGACACCGCCAACCTGGGCTTCGATGCCGGCCTGACCGAGAACAAGAAGTGGCGGCTCAACGGCGATTTTTCCTGGTCGAGAGGGACCGACCTCATCCACACTCACTTCGTCCCCGGAGGCGCCGCTTCCGGCGACACGACGCTGACCGAGTTCCCGAAGGTGAAGACCATCCTTTCCATCGCCCAGGTCGGCCTCACCTACAAGGCCCGGACGAACCTGGATCTTCTCTTCCGCTATTGGTACGAGAAGTGGGACGAGGACAACTTCGCCTCGGACTTCAACCTCCCCTACATGGGCGATCCGGGCAACGACCCGGGCTCCCGTGAAGCCATCTACCTGGGACTCGATTTCCTGGACTACACGAACCAGATCCTCGGATTCATGGTCCGCTTCCACTCTCCCTGATCAGTTTCCAGCGAGCGTCTTGAGGATCGGAGGATCCTCCTCGCCGATCGCCAGGAGCGTGTGGCACAGCGAGCAGTCCTGGCCTATCTCCTTCCCGTCCGCGCTCCGATGACTTCCATCGTGGCACCGGAAGCAACCCGGGGAGCGCTCGTGTCCGATGTGCTCCGGATGAGGGCCCCACGTGACTTTCATCTCGGGAAAGATGTTGCGCGCATAGATCTCGCGGGCCGCATCCGCCGCCTTCCCGATCGCCCCGCCCGATCGGGCCGCGATTTCCGGGTATTGCTCGCGGTAGAACTTTTGTAACGAGTCCGCGATCCCCCGGTCGGCGGACTTCTTGTCCGCATAGGAAGCGCGCAGCGCCGCCACCATCTGGCGCCTCAGATAGGGCAGGGCTCGATCCAGCTGCCGGTCGCGGATGGCGGCGTCCACCGCGTCCTCCGGAAGGTCGAACCGGTGCGCTGGACGATTGTGACAGTCGATGCAGTCCATCGTCCGCTTGGGGGATCGCGCGATGACCGCCGCGCTCAATCCCGCCTCTGAGTCCAGGTACTCGGTCACCTTCCCCGAAGGCCCCTTCGATCGGACCCATGGAATCTTCGTCCGCTCCCGGTCGGCTGCAAGGTAGGTGATTTGATGGGCGAGGTTCATATGCCAGTGGATGCCGTGCCCCTCGCCTCCTCCCTTCCTCGCGCCCCCGACGTGCAGGAGGAGCACCGTCACGCTCCGGGTCGACTTTTCGTCGTCGCCGAAGCGCTCCAGGATCTTCAGCCGGTCGCCGTGATCGTCCGCCGGCCAATGGCAGGCCTCGCAGGTCTCCTGCGCGGGTCGGAGGTTTTCCACCGGCGCCGGAATCGGACGCGCGTAGTTGCCCCGGGCGAGGGAGACCAGCTGTCGAACTCCGGCGAGCTTCGAGCGGGCGAACCCGCTGGCTCCGGGACCGACGTGGCAGGCCACGCATTTCACGCTCGCGTGTGGCGAAGAGCGATAGGCCGTGTACTCCGGCTCCATCACCGTGTGGCAGGTAATCCCGCAGAAGGCGCTGGATTCCATCGTGTGAATCCCTTGGTAGGATGCCACGCTCAGGATGACGAGGTTGGCGAAAGTGAGACACACGAACAGGAGGACGTTGCGCCGGAGGCGGGGATTGTTGAAGTCGAGCACCGGAAGGGCGCGATTCTGCAGCTTGCCCTCGGCCGACAGCTGCCGCCTCGCCCGCAGGTAACCCAGGGGCATCAAGAGGAGTCCCACGACGAAGAAAAAGGGAAGAACCACCCAAGCGAAGATCCCGGAATAGGGGCCGGTTTCGATGCCGAGAGGATCCGCGATGACGAAGAGGAGAAGCAGGATCCCCGCGACCAGAGCGAGTCCCAGCCCGGAGAGCCCCAGGGGACTCCAGGCGAGAACCCTCAAGAACCCGGTGACGCGGACGCGGCTGGGCGAACCTGGAGTCATGGTTTCTCACCTTCCGGCGCAGAGTACCAAAAAGACGAAGAGAGCGGGAGCCCTTTTCCCCCGGGGAACCTGGCTCCCGCCCTTTCCGGTGTGGACCGTCTGCAACTCAGAAATTGAGCATGAGCTCCGCGGCGGCTTGCTTGTCAGAGAAGGTGTCCACGGCTGTTTCCTGCTCGATGCTTCTCAGCTCGAGCCCCCAGCGGACGTGCCACGAGGCCACTGGCCAGACGAAGCCCACGATGGCTGCACTCCGGACGTTCTCCTCCACATCCGTGTCGGGATCCAGCGTTTCGTAGCGGCCGAAGACGCTCAGGTCGTGAGCGGCTTCCCAGTGCTGCATCACCTCGACCCAGTATCCTTGACCGGTGCGATCCTCGACTCCCGGAGCGATCGGGATGTCATAATCATCCTTCCCCTGGACGAAGCCTCCCTGGATCTCGAATCCGTGCTTCCATACCTGTGAGGCAGTGACGCCATATCGTTTGAACTTCAGCACGTCAGGGGCAACTGCGCTGGTGAGGTCGTCCTGGGTGCCATCGTAGTAGAACAGGGAGAGGCCGGAGGCGAGATCCCCCCACATGAACTCATAGCCGACCAGCCAGTCCTTCTGGCGATTCTGGTCGGCATGGTCGGTGGTGGAAGCAGTCCCGAGGTCGGCGCCGTTGAGAACCTGTCCGAAGAATCGGTGATTCTTGAACACGTAAGCGCCCTCCACACCCACCTGATCCTGATTGATCGTGTAGGGATTCCCTGCCACCAGGGCGCGTGAAAGCGGCATCGGAGTGGAAATTCCGGTGGGACGGTCCAGACCTCCCCATCCCACCCGGACGAGGCTGTGGAACTGACCCAGCCGGAAGCTCCAGTAGGAATCAGGACTTCCATAAATGCCTCCCACGGAGACCACGGCTTC
>DASYRY010000307.1:0-5140 GCA_036004025.1 Candidatus Polarisedimenticolia bacterium
GAGATCGGATGGAAAGATATCGGGCGAGGGCGTTCCGATCGCGCTGTTCCATGCGGGAGAAGAACAGGCCGATTTCGTAATGCGGCGCGCCGGTTTCGCTCTGGGGAGGATGCACCCGGACGACGACGGCCTCCATGGAGACCGGCCGGGGTCGGGCTTCCACTCCCTCTTCCGGCGGGAGCATCAGAGTGACCTCGACACGGGTCATGAGTGGGATGAAGCGACCCGCAGTGACTTGAGCTCCGCTGAGGCTCAGATTCGTGGTGGCCATCTCATGGGATCCCTCTTGCGGAGAGGAGGATCGAAGCGTGAGACGGTCCTTGACCCGGGGGTGGGTGCGCTTCTCCAGGGGATCGGCCATGCCGAATGCTCCGAATGAAGTGTATTTTCGCCTATCGTGGCGAGAGAAGCCTCGATCCTGCGCAGAGGGATGCTTTCGCGGCGAAGTCTAGGAGAAGGCCAAAAGCTTGTCAAGGAAGGGGGAAACCGTCCCGAGGCGCATGCTATAATCTCGGTCCCATCGAGGATTCCCTTGGAAAAGAAGAGGATTCGCGCGCTGTTGCAGCGCTTGAGCGATCAACAGGTCGGCGTCGAGGAAGCGCTACGACAATTGCGCTACCTCCCCTTCGAGGATCTGGGCTTTGCCAAGATCGATCATCATCGGCACCTTCGCAGGGGCCTTCCCGAGGTGATCTTCGGCGAGGGAAAGGCGCCGCATCAGATCGTGTCCATCGTAAAGAGCCTTTCTCGCGCGGGGGAGCCGGTGCTCGTGACCCGCGTCCCGGCGGAAATCTTCCGCCTCGTCCGAAAGGCCCGTCCGGGGGCCGTCTATCACCCCGAGGCGCGATCGATCGTCTGGAAGCCGCGAAATTGGCGCTCCGAGAAGCGTCGAGGAATCGCGGTGCTCGCGGCGGGGACTTCGGACATTCCGGTCGCCGAGGAAGCCGCACTCACTGCCGAGCTGATGGGGAACCAGGTGGATCGTATTTACGACGTGGGGGTCGCGGGGCTGCACCGCCTCCTCGATCACAAGGAACGCCTCCTGGACGCGCGGGTGCTCGTGGTGGTCGCCGGCATGGAGGGAGCGCTCCCGAGCGTCGTGGCAGGCCTGGTGGATGTGCCGGTCATCGCGGTTCCTACGAGCATCGGATACGGCGCCGGCTCGGGAGGAATGGCCGCTCTCCTTGCCATGTTGAATAGCTGCTCTGGGGGAGTGGTTGTAGTCAATATCGACAACGGCTTCGGTGCCGGGTTTTCTGCCGGTCTTATAAACTGTCAAGCTTCCGACACCCCAAAGCGATCGAGCCCTCCCAAGAAGACGCGAACTCGACCAGCGAGACAAGGCTAAATATTTGAATTAATTGCAGATACATGAATCGAGATATTTAGATACCGATTCTTGACAAAGGTCGAGTCAGGGCATATATTTAGCACGTATTTGTCCGCCGCCATCGGGATTAAATCTCAGCATTACCTAGCGTTTATTTCCACAGCCTAGGTCCGCGGGTAACCCAACAGCCGGCATGACAATACTGACTGATGCGCCCTGGTCGAGGTCTGACAAGCATGGGGTCTCGGACAGGGGCGTGGGTGCCGCGGTTATTCCCATAGAGAAGGGGGGTATGCAGGAATGCCCTTGGTTAGGGTGAGGGAAGACGAAACCCTCGAGAATGCCCTCAGGCGCTTCAAGAGGAAGTGCGAGAAGTCCGGCATTCTTTCAGAAGTCAAGAAACGCCAGCACTATCTGAAACCCAGCCAGAAAAGAAAAATCAAGGCCCTCGCGGCGCGGAAGAAAGCGCTGAAGCGCCTCGCGCAGGAACGGCGCTACAACGACTAATCCCGCCGACGGAACTGAAGGGATAAGTTGCATCGTTGTCTGTCCGGACGTCGGGGGCACAGAAGTGCCCGCGATGCTCCGGAGCGGGAGTCTCGTTCGTGTCCTCCTGGTCCGACGACGATTTTCTCGGCAAAGTCCGCTCGAGCGCGGACATTCGGGAAGTCATCGCGGGGTATGTTCCTCTCAAGAAGATGGGCGGGCGCTATCGGGGCCTCTGTCCCTTCCACAACGAGAAGACGCCCTCGTTCTACGTCGATGTCGGCAAGCAGCTGTTCTATTGCTTCGGGTGCGGGACCGGGGGCGACGTCTTCAAGTTTCTGATGCTCTACGAGAAGGTGGAGTTCCCGGAAGCGCTCCGGACGCTCGCGCGACGCTATGGAATTCCCGTTCCGGAGAGAAGCCAGGCAGCTTCCTCCGAGCGGCAGGTGCTCCTGAAGATCCATCAGGCGGCACTCTCCTACTTCCGCAAGACGTTGCGGGAGGAGGACGAGGGCAAAGCGGCGCTCCAGTATCTCAAGACACGCGGGCTGGCGCCCGAGACCGTCGAAGCGTTTGCCTTGGGCTTCGCACCTGCGCGCTGGGACGGTCTCAAGTCCTCGCTGCTCAAGCAGGGGTTTCCGGAAGCCAAGCTCGTGCAGGCCGGCGTCCTCGCTCGGAAGGAAGAGACGGGACGAACGTTCGATCGCTTCCGCGGGCGATTGATTTTTCCCATACGAGCGGTTTCCGGCGACGTCGTGGGATTCGGCGGTCGTCTCCTCGCGGACGGAGAGCCGAAATACCTGAATTCCCCGGAAACACCGCTCTTCCGAAAGGGGGAAGTTCTCTACGGTCTGGATCGGACGGCGGACGCGATACGCAAGCAGGATCGCGCCGTCCTCGTGGAAGGCTACATGGATTTCTTGAGCCTTCATCAGGCCGGGTTCGGTGAGCTGGCCGCCACGTTGGGAACCGGGTTCACACCCTCGCACGCCAGGCTTCTGTCCCGGTATACGCGGCGCGTGGTCGTTAATTTCGATCCCGACTCGGCAGGCCAGGCGGCGACTCGACGGAGCCTCGACATCCTGCTCGAATCCGGCTTCGATGTGCGGGTTCTCCGCCTCCCAGGGGGCAAGGACCCGGATCGGTTCGTCCGTGAGGAAGGGGCCGAGCGCTATGCCGGGCTTCTGGAGTCGGCTCCGGCCTATCTGGAATACCTGGCGCGGGAAGCGGCCGAACGCGTCGATTTGGCCACGCCGGCCGGAAAGATCCAGGCCTTGAACTCGGTTCTACCTTTTGTCGCCCGGCTGGAAAGTCCCCTGGAACGATCTGAACAGGTGAAACTCCTCTCGGAAGTGTTTCGTATTCAGGACGGGATGGTGCTCCAGGAATTGAAAGCGGCGGTCGGATCGCGAAGAACGAATTTGAAATCGATCGCGACGCGAGGTCCGAGCGCAGCGCTCCAGGGGCCCGCGGCCAGGCTCCTGAAGATCTTCATCGAATTGCCTGAAGCCCGTTCGACTCTGCAGGTGAGCGATGAGGATCTGGCGGGCAGCGGCTTCGAAGGCATCTGGAGCGCGGCACGGGAGTTGGCCTCGGACGGCGAGATCACCTATGGCCGGCTCGGCGATAGGCTGTCCGACCCCTCCCAGCGGGACCTTCTCATCGGGCTGGCTTCCATGCCGGGGCCCGAAGCGGTCTTGGGCGAGGCAGAGGATTGTATCAGAAAGCTCCGGAAGGGCCGTCTGGCACGCAGGCTGCACGAGATTCAGAGCGAGCTCGAGAGGGCCGGGGATGGAGCGGCGGTCGACGACCTGCTCCGCCGCAAAATGGACTTGAGACGCGAGATTCAAGCGCTGAGGAGCGCCCCGGCCACGCAGGCCGGAGGCGGCGATTCACCGATCACCGGCCGATGACGCCGGTATCCCAGCAAGGAGGCCCTGGGTGGGCATCGAAGACAAGTACGAAGAAGTAAGGCACCTCATCAACATCGGACGGGAGAAGGGTTATCTCGTCTACGACGAGGTGAACGACATCCTGCCGGAAGAGGTCAGCTCTCCTGAAGAGATCGACGACATCTTCCTCCTGTTCGATCAGCTGGGAATCGAACTGGTGGACTCGGAGGCGAGCTTCAAGCGAAAGGACGAGAAGGTCGAGAAGGAAGCCGAGCCCGAGGCCGAGCCCGCCGAGCCCACAAAATTCGAGCTCGCGCCGGGCATTCTGGACAAGACCAACGATCCGGTGCGTATGTACCTGCGGGAGATGGGCACCGTCCCCCTGCTCACGCGCGAAGGAGAGGTAGAGATTGCCCGCAGGATCGAGAGGGGAGAAAAGAAGATCGTCAAGGCGCTCTCCCGCAGCAACTACGTCATCAACGAGCTTCTGGGGTACGGCAAGCAGCTTCGGGGGCGCGAGATCCGACTGGCAGATGTCGTGTCGGTGGCGATCGAGGAAGGGATGGAGGACAACACGGAGGCCGGCCGCAAGCGCGCCCTGGACGGCATCTCCAAGATTGCGCGGCTCCAGACCCGGGCCCAGAAGGTCGAGAGGCACTTGCAGCGGCTGACCGAGGGGTCCCGCACCTACAACAACGAGCTCCGCAGCCTCACGCGACTCCGGGTGCTGGTTGCCAGGGAGATCAAGGATCTGGACCTCGCGAACAATCGAGTGCTGGAATTCTCCCGGCGGCTCAAGGATGCGGCCGAGAAGGTGCGGCTGCTGGAAGACGACATCAAGGGATACCGCCGGCGGCTCAGGCTCTCCAAGCTCCCCAAGGTGCGCAAGGAGCTGAAGGACAAGATTGCCGCCGCCACCCAGGAGATTCGGGGGCTGGAGACCGCCATGGAGACATCGGCCGTGGAGCTGCAGCACACGGCCGAATACATCACTCAGGGGGAGCGCGAGGCGGAGAAGGCCAAGACCGAGCTGGTGGAGGCCAACCTTCGGCTGGTCGTCTCGATTGCGAAGAAGTACACGAACCGCGGGCTGCAGTTCCTGGATCTCATCCAGGAAGGGAACATCGGCTTGATGAAGGCGGTGGACAAGTTCGAGTACCGCCGGGGATACAAATTCTCCACCTACGCGACCTGGTGGATCCGGCAGGCCATTACGCGGGCGATCGCGGATCAGGCCCGCACCATCCGGATCCCCGTGCACATGATCGAGACGATCAACAAGCTGATTCGCACCTCGCGCAGCCTGGTCCAGGAGATCGGACGGGAGCCGACCCCCGAGGAGATTGCCCGCAAGATGGGGATTCCCGTCGCCAAGGTCCGCAAGGTCCTGAAGATTGCCCAGGAGCCCATCTCCCTCGAGACACCCATCGGC
>DASYRY010000308.1:0-3605 GCA_036004025.1 Candidatus Polarisedimenticolia bacterium
GCCAAGGATCGGGAGGGGCGCTTCACCCTCGTCAATCAGGCGGTGGCCGAGGCGTACGGGACCACCGTCGAGTCGCTCCTGGGCAAGTCGGACGCGGATTTCAACTCGAACGCGGAGGAGGTCGCCCATTTCCGGCGCGACGACCTGGAGGTGATGGACACGCTGCAAGAGAAACTCGTCCCTCTAGAGCCGATCACCGACGCCTCCGGAAAGCTGCGCTGGCTGCAGACGATCAAGCGCCCGATCCTCGGACTCGACGGAAAGGCCACCCTGGTGCTGGGCGTGGCGACCGACGTGACCCAGCGCAAGCTCGCGGAGGACAGCCTGAATCGCAGGAGCGAGGAGATACTCCGGCACCAGCGCGCCCTGCACGAGCTGACGCTGACCAGCAGCCCTGATGGTGACACCGCTCTCAGGAGGATCGCCGAGGTGGCGGCCGTGACCCTTCAGGTCGCCCGTGTGAGCCTATGGCTCCATGAGGAGGATCGCTCCGGGATCGTTTGCCAGTGCCTGCATCAGAACGGCGTGACCACCAACGGCGAGGGGCTCAAGCTGCGAGCCCGGGACTATCCGCGCTACTTCTCCGCGCTCGAAGGGCAGCGGACGATTGCGGCGCGGGACGCCTCCACGGATCCGAGAACGCGGGAGTTCGCGGCGGATTATCTCGCGCCGAGAGGGATCTCCTCGCTGCTGGACGTTTGCATCCGGCTTCACGGTCTTCCGGCGGGAGTGGTGCGTCACGAGCAAGTGGGCCCCGCGCGGGAATGGAGCCTGGAAGAGCAGCATTTCGCCGCCTCCATCGCCGATCTGGCGGCGCTGGCGCTGGGCAACTCGACGAGGCAGCAGCTCGAGGACCAGCTGCGACAATCGCACAAGATGGAGGCTATCGGCGCGCTGGCGGGCGGCGTGGCGCACGATTTCAACAACCTGCTCACGGCCATCCTGGGTTACTGCGATCTTCTTTTCCTCAAATTCCTCCCCGACGACCCACGACGCGCCAACGTCGAGGAAATCCGCAAGGCGGGAGAACGCGCCTCGACTCTGACCCGTCAGCTCCTGGCTTTCAGCCGGAAGCAGGTTCTGGATCCCAAAGTCCTGGACCTGAATGCCGTCGTTTCCGGCATGGACGGGATGCTGCGGAGGATGATCGGCGAGGACGTGGACCTGAGGACGATCAAGGGGGAGGCTCTCTGGAGGGTCAAGGCGGACCCCAGCCAGCTGGAGATGGTTCTCATGAATCTCGTGGCGAACGGCAGGGACGCGATGCCCGGCGGAGGCAAGCTGACGATCGAGACGATGAACGTGGAAGTGGACGAAGCCTACATCCGGCGCCGCCCCTACGCGGTCCAGGGCCGTTACGTGCTCCTCGCTGTCAGCGATTCCGGCTCGGGAATGGATCCCGAGACCGTCTCCCATATCTTCGAGCCGTTCTTCACCACCAAGGAGAAGGGGAAAGGAACGGGATTGGGACTCTCCACCGTGTACGGCACCGTGAAGCAGAGCAAGGGGCATATCCAGGTCTACAGCGAGCGGGGAATCGGCACGACGTTCAAGGTGTATATCCCCGCGGCACAAGGCGAGCTCGCACAGAGAGCTTCCAAGAAGGACTCCTCGTCCCACGCGCGAGGCAGCGAGACGCTGCTCATCATCGAGGACGAGCGTCAGGTCCGGGAGCTGGCCCGTGAGGTACTGGCGGGGCATGGCTACAAGGTGCTGGAAGCTTCCACCGGGGGGGAGGCGATCGGGATTTGCAAAGCGCACCCGGATCCCATCCAGATGGTGGTGACCGACGTGGTGATGCCGGGCCTGAGCGGCCGCGAGACCTACGAGCAGCTCGTGCGGCTGCGCCCCGGATTGAAGGTCCTCTACATGTCGGGATACACGCAGGGAGCCATCGTCCACCGCGGCGTGCTCGAGCCGGGCACCGCCTTCGTCCAGAAGCCTTTCAGCGTTCCCAATCTCCTCGAGCGAGTCCGGTCGGTCCTCGACGACTCCCGCGGCTGACCGCGCCCTTGCCCGTCCGTCGGATCAGCGGATGACGTGGAAAGTGCGCTCCCAGCGGGTTCGCGAGAAACTCGCGGAAGCCGCGTGCCAGAACATGGCGACGGGGCCGGAAGGGGGAGGGTTCGACGAGGGGGGCGGGGTGGGATCCACGGACCAGTAGACCAGGAGCACCTTCCCGCGTACGTACTCCTGCGGAACGAATCCCCAGTCCCTGCTGTCCTTGCTGTCATCGCGATTGTCGCCCAGGACATAGAAGGAGCGCGGCGGGACGACCATCGCGATGCGATCGTTGAGCTGCTCGGGATCGGGCGCGCCCTTGGGCTCGATGTGCTGCACGTAGGGCTCATCGAGCTGGCGGAAATCGTCGGAGGGGCGCTTGATGAAGACGGCCCCGCCCTCGATCTTGACCTCATCCCCCGGCTCCCCGATGACGCGCTTCACGTAGTCCTTTTCGGGAGCTCCCGGGAATTTGAATACGATGATGTCCCCGCGCTTGACGTCCAGAACCGGAAGCAGATCTTTTCCCGCCGGACTGGCGAGCGGGCCGAAGATGAACTTGTTCACCAGGACGTGGTCCCCGACCAGGATGCTCGGCTGCATGGAGGGGGAGGGAATCTGGAAAGCCTGCACCAGGTAAGTCCGCACGAAGAGCGCGATCAGGATGGCGATGATCGCCGCCTGGAAATAATCGTGCAGGAAGGACCGTTTGGGCATCGGCCTACTCCAGCTTCAGGAGAGCCAGGAAGGCTTCCTGGGGGATGTCCACGCGGCCGATCTTCTTCATCCGCTTCTTCCCCTCTTTCTGTTTCTCCAGGAGCTTGCGCTTGCGCGTGATATCGCCGCCGTAGCACTTGGCGAGCACGTTCTTGCGCATCGCGGCGACCGTCTCCCGCGCGATGATCTTGCTTCCGACGGCCGCTTGGATGGCCACCTCGAAGAGCTGGCGCGGGATGACCTCTCTCAGCTTTGACGCGAGCGCCCGCCCCTTCGCGTAGGCCCGCTCCTTGTGCATGATCAGAGAGAGGGCGTCGACCGGATCGCCGTTGACCAGGATGTCCAGCTTGACCAGATCGGAGTCCCGCCAGCCCGCCAGATGATAATCCAGGGAGCCGTAACCGCGGGAAAGGGTCTTCAGCTTGTCGTAGAAGTCCATCACCACCTCGTTCAGCGGCAGCTCGTAGGTGATGAGCACCCGGCTGGTGGTCACGTACTTCAGCTCTTTCTGAATTCCCCGTCGTTCCTGGCACAGCGCCAGGATGGCTCCCACGTATTCGGGAGGCGTCAGGATCAGCGCCGTGATGATCGGCTCGTCGTACCGGGCGATGTTCCCGGAGGGCGGCAGCTTGGCCGGGTTGCTCACCTCCAGCACGGTCCCCTCGGTGGTGGTGACGCGGTAGCGCACCGAAGGAGCGGTGGTGATGAGATCGAGCCCGAAGTGGCGCTCCAGTCGCTGCTGGACGATCTCCATGTGAAGCAGACCGAGGAACCCGCAGCGGAACCCGAATCCGAGGGCGTCGGAAGTCTCCGCCTCGACGGTGAACGAGGAATCGTTGAGTCGCAGCCGATCGAGGGCGTCCCGGAGATTCTCGTAGTTGGTCTCG
>DASYRY010000309.1:0-9647 GCA_036004025.1 Candidatus Polarisedimenticolia bacterium
TAGGCCTGCTCGATCGTCACCCTCACCCGCTCGTCGATGACGTCCTGGTCCAGGATGGCGGGAACGATGTCTTCGGGGCGCTCGAGAGGCTTCAAGCCCTCAATCCCGGGGAACGACTCCGGGACGACGCACACCACCCGAATTCCCGGGTCGTGCTCTTTGAGCCGGCGGCCGATCCCCGTGATCGTGCCTCCCGTGCCGATTCCAGCCACGAAGTGCGTCAGCTTTCCCCCCGTCTGATCCAGGATCTCCGCGGCGGTTCCGTCGTAGTGGGACCTCCAATTGTGCTCGTTGGCGTACTGGTCCGCCATGAAGAACCGCTGCCGATCGCTTTGCGCCAGGCGGTGCGCTTCCCTCAGCGCCGCGTCGTAGCCTTCCAGCGGATCCGTCTCGAGCAGCTCGGCCCCATGCGCAAGGATGCGCTTCTTGCGCTCCCGGGAGGCGTTTCCCGGCACGACGAGAGTGACCGGATGGCCCATCAGGCCTCCGATCATGGCGTAAGCGATTCCCGCGTTGCCACTGGAGGAATCGAGCACCCTGCGTCCCGGCGGGAGCTCCCCTGAAAGAACCGCCTCCATGAGCATGCGCGCGACGGGCCGGTCCTTGATCGATCCGCCGGGATTGGTCCACTCCGCCTTGGCGAGTATCTCCGAGCGGCAATCGGCCATCTCGGAAAGCGCGAGGCGGAAGAGTTTCGTGGATCCGATGAGACCCAGGACCGGATACTTCTCGAAGAAGGGCTGGTATCGATCGATCTTTCCGGCGGGCATGCTCAGTGCGCGACGGAAGCGGGGTTGGCGCAGAACCTCTCGTAGTCCACGAATCCAGGGAACCGGGCCCCGTCACCGCAATAGCGGCACTTCGGATCGCGGCGGACCTTGAGGATCCTGAACTCCGTCTTGAGAGCGTCGTAGTGCAGGAGCCGGCCCACCAGGGAATCGCCGGCGCCGAGGATGAGCTTCACGGTCTCGACCGCTTCGAGCAATCCCACCACTCCCGGCAGGACTCCCAGCACTCCGGCATCGGCGCAGGAAGGCGCCAGCTCCGCCGGAGGAGGCTCCGGGTAGAGGCAGCGATAGCAGGGGCCCGCGGGCGGATGGAATACGGTCACCTGTCCCTCGAAGCGATAGACGCTTCCATGGACGTTCGGCTTCTTCAGGAGCACGCAGGCATCGTTGACCAGGTAGCGGGTGGGAAAGTTGTCGCTTCCGTCCACGATGATGTCGTAATCCTTGAACAGGGACTCCACGTTCACGCTGGAGAGGCGCGCTTCGATCGGGAGGACCTGGATGGTCGGGTTCAGGGCGAGGAGGGCCTTGCGGGCCGATTCGGTCTTGGGTGTTCCCACCCGATCCACGGTGTGCAGGATCTGTCTCTGGAGATTGCTTTCGTCCACCTTGTCGAAATCCAGGACTCCGAGCGTCCCGACGCCCGCCGCGGCAAGGTAGTAGGCGGCAGGGCACCCGAGCCCCCCTGCTCCGACCAGCAGCACCTTGGCGCCGAGCAGCTTGAGCTGCCCCGCCTCGCCCACCTCGGGAATCATCAGGTGGCGGCTGTAACGTCTCCGGTCGGAGTCGGAGAGATGCTGCGGAACCACGACCGGGTTCCCCTCGTTCCTCCACTGGGTGAAGCCCCCCGACATGGAGACGACGTTGGTATAGCCGAGCCGCTGGAGCGCCTCCGCAGCCAGCAGGGAGCGATTCCCTCCCGCGCAGTAGGTCACGATGGGAGTCTTCTTCTCGGGGACCGTTCCTTCGACACGCAGCTCCAGGAAGCCCCTCGGGATGTGTGTCGCGCCGGGGATTTCGCCCTGATCCACTTCCTCCTTCTCGCGCACGTCGATCAGGACGAGAGAGTCGCCGCGGTCTTGGCCGGCGCGGACCTCCGCCGGAGTGACCTCCTTGACCCGTTCCCGGATCTGGCTCATCAGCTCTTTGACGGTGGGGCTCATGACGGACTTCCTTTCGCGTGGTCCGGGTCCCCGTCGCAGCCGCTCTCCTGGTCTCCTCCCGCGATGGCAGGGAGAATCGAGAGGACGTCCCCGTCCTTCACCGGCGCGTCCAGCCCCCCGAGATGGCGGACGTCCTCGTCATTGAGAAAAAGATTCACGAAGCGCCTCAGCTCTCCCCCGTCGCCGACGATTCGGGGCAGGAAGCCGGCGCACTCCTTCTCGAGACCCTCGAGGACCTGGCGCACCGAGGAGCCGGCCACGGGGACCTCGTCTCTCCCTCGGGTGAGGGAGCGCAGCGGGGCGGGAATCTTCACGATGACGGGCACGGTGCGCTCCTCAGATCGCGGAAGTCTCGAGGCTCATTTCTTCCTCTGCGAAGACGCCGTCCCTCAGGATCCAGGAGCGCCGTGAGGCGACCCTTCCCGAGACCACTTGGAGGATGACATAAGACCAGCTCTCCGCCGACTGCCAGATCTCCTCGGCCCGCAGCCGGTCGGTCTCCGACGGGATGGAGGGATGGTCCGGGTGGGAATGGTACACTCCCAGCACGTCGAGTCGCTCCGCCTTCGCCTCCCTTTCGATGCGCAGGAAGTCGGAAGGATCCAGCTCGTAGCGGTCATCCGGCCGATCGCGGTTGAGATTACGGGCGGCGCCGGTCTTCCGGACCCTGCGGAGCCTGCCCTCTTCGTCCAGAAGACCGATCAGAAGTCCGCACACCTCGTGCGGATATCCTTGCTCCGCATGCTCTTTCATCGCCCGTTCGGCCGCTTCTGTGAGCGTCAACACGTCTCCCTCATCTCTTCGGCACCTGGCGAGTTTTTGGAAGGTGGGACGCCATCGGAGTATAGCATCGCTGCCGTGGAAATCGAAGGGGCAGGCCTCGGCCTGCCCCTCGCGTCATGAGTCCTGGTGAGCCGTGGAGGACTCGAACCTCCGACCCGCTGATTAAGAGTCAGCTGCTCTACCAACTGAGCTAACGGCCCACGTCGAGGCCGCGATCCGGGCAGGAAATCGCTCCTCTGGATGATGAGAAGGCGCGCATTCTATACGTGGGGAAAAATATCGTCAAGAACGAATCGGTGCAGGAAGAAGGGTGTGGGGTGAGTGGAGGGTTTCGAACCCTCAACCCCCTGATCCACAGTCAGGTGCTCTGCCATTGAGCTACACCCACCACATTCGACTTCGACAGCGGCGCGATGGCGCGCCTGGAGGGATTTGAACCCCCGGCCGACGGCTTAGAAGGCCGTTGCTCTATCCGGGCTGAGCTACAGGCGCGTACGGCCCATTGTAGCTCGACATCCCCTCCGGCGGAATCGCGCCGCTTCGATCACGTGTCCTCAAGCCCGCTCTTTCTCCTCCCTCTGAAGATCCGTCGTGGCCTCCTCCCATTCGTCGTAGAGATGGGCCAGCTCGATCTCCAGGTTCTTCTTCTCTTCTCCGAGCGTCCGCGCCAGGCCCGCCTCCTGATAAGTCTCCGGGGCGGCCAAGGCCGATTGTAACGCTTTGAGGCGCGCCTCGTGCGGGACGATTTTCGCTTCGAGCGCGACGATGCGCTCCTTGTGCACCCGAAGGTCCCGGTTGCGTCGATTCCGCGATTCGGCCTGGGTCCTTCTCTGCTCGCGGCTCGGATGCGAGGGCGGGATGACGCTTGGGTTGCGCGATCCGCCTGTCCGGACTTTTTGTGCGGGCGCGCCTGCCGCCGCTTTGGCCGGCTTTTCCGGTGCCGAGGAGGCAGCCCGAGGCGGCCGCTCGGGAGAGCGTGCCGAAGCTTCCGCGTCCCGCGCCGCGGTCACGAAATCGTCGTAGCCTCCCCGGTAGCTCTGCAGGCGTCCGTCGCGAAACGCCACCACACGCGTCGCCACCTTGTTGATGAAATAGCGGTCGTGAGAGACGAACAGCAGGGTGCCGGCGTATGCCGCGAGCGCCTCCTCCAGGGCTTCCCGGGTGGGGAGATCCAGGTGGTTGGTCGGCTCGTCCAGCAGAAGGAAATTCCCGGGATCGAGCGTGAGCCGGGCCAGAGCGAGCCGATTCTTCTCTCCCCCGCTGAGCACCTCCACACGCTTGAAGACGTCCTCTCCGGAGAACTGGAAGATCCCCAGCAGCGAGCGCAGCTTCTGCGCTCCCAGCGAAGGCGCCCACGCCTGCATCTCTTCCAGGACCGTGCGGCCCGGGGTGAGGGTCTCCAGGACGTGCTGGGCGAAATAATGAAGAACGACCTTCTCCCCCACTTCCACGCTCCCCGAATCGGCCGCCACGCGACCCGCGAGGATCTGGAGCAAGGTGCTCTTGCCGCACCCGTTGGGCCCGACGAGCGCGACGCGGTCCCCCCTGTGGATCTCCAAGGACGCGTCTTTCAGAACTTCCTTGGAGCCATAAGCCTTCCGGAGCTGCTGGAGCAAAGCGACGCGCTGCGCCGAGCGCGTGACCGGCGGAAAGCTGAAGTTCCAGGAGAAGTCTTCGGCCATCTGCTCGGTGCGTTCCATCTTCTCGAGCATCTTGATCCGGCTCTGCACCTGGCGAGCCTTGGTAGCCTTGTAGCGGAACCGTTCGATGAAGCGCTCGACCTCGCCGATCCGATGGGCTTCCTGGGCGGCCTTCTTCCGGGCGATTTCCCGCGCTTCGTCCTTCGCCTTGCGGAAGCGGTCGTAGTTTCCCGCCCACACGCGGATCTTGCCTGCTTCGATCTCGGCGATGGACGTGGCGACGCGGTTCAGGAACGTGCGGTCGTGCGAGACGACGATCAGCGAGGAGGGGGAATCGGCCAGGAAGCCCTCCACCCACGCCACCGCCTCGAGGTCCAGGTGGTTGGTCGGCTCGTCCAGCAGCAGATAGTCGGGACGTCGCAGGAGCAGCGATCCGAGCACCGCGCGCATCCGGTAGCCACCGGAGAATTCCCGCAGCAGCCGCGCATGATCCTCGGGGTCGAATCCGAGACCACCGAGGATGATCTTCGCCCGGATCTCCAAATCGAATCCGCCCGCCGCTTCGAAGCGGTGCTGGACTTCTCCCGAATGGCGGGTAATCGCCTCCAGCCGCTCGCCGGTGGCCGTCGCCATCTCGTGGTGCAGCCGCTCCAGCTCCTTCTCGAGCAGGTAGACTTCGTCGAAGGGCTCGAGCATGGCCTCGAGGAGCGTCCCCTCCGGGAGGCGCGCCCCTTCCTGGGGAAGGTAGCCGAGACGGGTCCCCCGGACGATCTCCACGCTCCCCGCGTCCGCGGCCTCCAGCCCCGCGATGAGGCGCAGTAACGTCGTCTTTCCGGCCCCGTTGGGTCCGACCAGCCCCACGCGGCTCCCCGGTGGAATGGACCAATCCACTCCACTAAGGACTTCGTGGACGCCGTAGTTTCGGGCGACGCTCGAAAGGCGAATCATCGGCTCAGATCAGCGAGAAGGGAATCCCGGGAGAGGGAAAATGGCGCGCCCGAGAGGATTCGAACCTCCGACCCCCAGCTCCGGAGGCTGGTGCTCTATCCAGCTGAGCTACAGGCGCGTTGATCCCGGATTGCCGGGAAGGAACGTGAGGCTTGGTCGGGGCGAGAGGATTTGAACCTCCGACCCCCTGCTCCCAAAGCAGGTGCGCTACCAGACTGCGCTACACCCCGCGGAACCACTTTCACTTCCAGGAGCTTGAGATTATGTCGCAGGGCCGAAGGTCAAGTCAATGCTCTCTCCCGCGCCGCAGCGCGGAAGCCACCCGACAGCGCGCAGCCGAGAGCCGCCGCCAGCAAGGGAATGACGGGGACGCGGAAGCGATCTCCCTGATACATCGTGGAGGCGCCGATGAGGAGATGGTAGAGGACGAGGACGACCAGGAGGGCCAGGAGCGCCCGCCGGTCTGGTGGCCAAGCCCGGCAGCGGAGCACCAGGAAGCCGAGAGCGAGGCTCCCAGCAACGGAAACGAACATTCCGAAAAGCAGCAGCGCCCCGAGCCAGCCGAGCCCCGATAGCCATTTCAGCCTCCCCGCCACGCCTTTCTGTGGCGACTGCGGGAACTCCCTCAATAGCAGATCCGGTAGCCTCTGGTCGGGCACGCCCAGGATTTCCAATCCTGTCAGCACGAGTCGCTCACCCGCAATGAGGGGGTGATGCGCGAACACCTTCCAGAAGTAGCGGTCCCTCGTCCTCATCACCTGCTCGAAGGGCAGTCCTTCCTCCTGGCCGAAGCCTTCTTGCCACGGCTGGCGGGTGGATGCGGCGGGACGTGGTTCGCCTGCGAGGTCTTCGACACTCCGTGCGAACAGCGCCTCGTTGAACTGACTCACCGTGGCGAAGACGGGCACATGGAGGTAGGAATAGTTCCTCAAGGTCCAGGCCGCGATGGGCATGAGAGTCACTCCGACGAAGAGCGCCGCCAGCCAGGCTCGGCGCCGGACGGCCGGCCCGAAAAAACCCACCAGCAAGGCCAGGGGAATCCAGAGATAGAGCGCCATGGGGCGGACGAAGGGAAGAGAGGACGCGAGAGACGCGAAGAGCATCCAGCGACCCGCACCGCCAGTTTCCCACCAGCGCGCCCAGGCGATGACCGACAGCATGAGGAGGAAAGTGAAAAGGGCCTCCGAAAGCAGAACGTCGGCGTAGGCGATGCTGCTCGGCTCGAAGGTCATGAGAGCCCCGGCCAGCCAGGCCGCCGAAGGCCCTCCCAGCTTCAAGGCGAGCAGCGCGGTCATTCCCACGACCATGGAAGCGAGCAGGGCCTGAGCGAGCAGCGATCCGCCTGGATGGGTTGGGGAAGCGACGCCGGCGCGGAACGTCAGCGCCAGGAACCCAGGGTATCCAGGCGGCCACCAGAAGAGGGGCGTCCCCTCGGAGCCGCGATAGCCTCGCCCGCGCGCCAGGCTTTCGCCCGCCTCGAGGTATCCTCCGGAATCCTGGTGACGGTAGACGGGGGTCTCGTGGTGCAGGGCGATGTGCAGAACCCAGAGCCTCGGGAGGAGTGCGAGGAGGAAGAAAAAGACGAAGAGCCCTGGGGCGCTCGCAAACCAGCCCTTCTTGGGGCCCGCTTCCGCGTCGTGGGCGGTTTCCTTCATGCAGTTATGGTCAATTGACCGGGCCCTCGCCGGAGCCCGACACCCAGGCGGGAAGCGAGCCCGGATCTAGACCAATTCCGCGGATCGCCGTTTCCCAGACCTGCTCCGGCGCTGCGGAAAAAATCAAGTCCTTCGAGAGCGGAGCGATGAGCCAATCATTGCGAAGGATCTCTTCGACAAGCTGCCCTTCTCCCCATCCCGCGTAGCCGAGGAGCAGCCGGAACGAGGGCGGCGGACGCTCCGAAATCCGGGCCAGACTTGTGACGTCCCGGCTGAGTCGTACGCCCTGGAACGACGCCGGGGGCTCCGATTCGCCTTCTGCGAGCGGCAAGGGAATCTCCTTCCCGTCGAACATCACGGTGCCGAGGTGAGGTTGCACGGGACCGCCGAAGTAGACGGTGGCATCCGCTTTCCCCCCCCAGGTGATTCCCATGTTGCGAAGCATCTCTTCCACGCGGCTGTGGGTGGTGCGGTTCACGATGAAGCCGGCGCTCCCCTTCTCCTCGTGACTGATGAGCAGCACGACGCTGCGATGGAAATAGGGATCCATCACCTGGGGTGTGGACAGGAGCAGCAAAGGAGCACTGAGCTGGGTGTGCGTTTCCTGCATGTCAGCCATCCTAGCGCAAATGGGTCGTCGAATCTGCTGCCGCAACCCGAGGGCGGAATTGACAGCGGGAAACCCGCGTCCCTAGAATGCGCCTTTCCCGGAGGACGGCTTGAAAATCGGCCTGCTGGGGTTTCCCAAGGTCGGGAAGACCAGCTTGTTCAACATCCTCACCGGCTCGCAGCTCGAGGTGGAGAAATTCTCCACCGGCAAGGTGGAGCCTCATCTCGGAATCGCGCGGGTGCCCGACCCACGCCTGGACCGCCTCGCGGCGATGTTCAAGCCTCGTAAGGTCACGCCGGCCGTGGTCGAATACCTGGACATCCAGGGCCTGGCCAAGGGGGAGGCGAAGGACCCGCTCTTCCTGCGGGAGATGCGCAACGTCGACGCCATCGCCCACGTGGTCCGCGCCTTCGAGGATGACGAAATCCCGCATCCCGAGGGGAGCCTCGGCCCGAAGCGGGATCTGGAGACGATGGAGACGGAATTCCTGCTTTCGGATCTGGAGGTTGCCTCGCGCCGGGTGGAAAAGCTTCGGCTCAGCATCCGCAAGGCGAAGAGCCCCGATGACGAGAAGGAGCTGGTGATCCTGACGCGCTGTCTCGAGGCGCTCGAGCGCGAAATCCCGATCCGCGCGCTGGAGTTCACCGCGGATGAGGAGCGCCGAATTCGCGGGTTCGCGTTCCTCACCGCGAAGCCCCTCCTGGGCGTCATCAACATGGACGAGTCGGACGCCGCCAGGCTCGGCAGTTTTCAATCCCTGTTCGAGCTGGATCCCATCGCATTGTGGCCGAAGGTGGCGCTGTGCGCGGTCTCCGCCAAGATCGAGATGGAAATCGCGCGGCTCTCCACCGCCGACGCCGCGGCCTTCCTGGAGGACCTCCAGCTCACGGAGCCGTGTCTCGACCGGATCCTCCGCGCTTCCCACGAGCTGCTGGGCTTGTCGGTCTTCTTCACCGCGGGGGAGGACGAGGTGAAGGCCTGGTCCGTTCCCCGGAGCTGCCCCGCGCAGCGCGCCGCGGGCGCCATCCATTCCGACATCGAGCGGGGTTTCATCCGCGCCGAGGTCGTGGCCTACGACAAGCTGATGGAGATGGGCTCGCTGGCGGCGGCGAGGGACAAGGGACTGCTTCGCCAGGAAGGGAAGGAATACCGCGTGTCGGACGGAGACGTCATCAACTTCAAGTTCAACGTGTGAGATCCTCGCCTCCCAGGGAGGCCACGGCTGTTGCGAGACCTTCCTCCTGGTCGGGGAGGACGGTCCGCAGGTCCAGGACCAAACGATCCTCCTGGATGCGCGCGATGACCGGTGGATGAAGCTTCCTCAGCATCCGCTCCAGCTCGTCCGCCGACTTGCCGGCGACGGAAACCTCGAGAAGCCGCGTGGGGATCTCCACAGTCGGCGCGGCGCCGCCCCCCACCAGCGAGGATCCGGAGATGATTTCCACGCGCACCCGTCCTGCGCTCCGATCGCGGACCCGTTGGGCGCATCGTCCTGCTCTCGCACCGACCGATTCGGCGCTTTCTTCCAGCATCCGAAGGACCGGCACCTCTTTGTTGGCCTGCTCGGTCACGTAGGCCTCGAGTGTCGCTTCCAGAGCCGCGTAGGTGAGCTTGTCGACACGCAGAGCCCGGCTCAAGGGGTTCTTTCGAAGGCGCTCGATGAGGTCCGGTCGTCCGACCAGAATGCCGCACTGGGGTCCTCCCAGCAGCTTGTCCCCGCTGAAAGTGACGAGATCGGCTCCCTGGGCGAGGATTCCCGCCACCCGAGGCTCGCCCTTCAATCCGCAGGGCGCGAGATCCAGAAGGTTTCCGCTGCCCTGATCCACCATGACCGGAAGTCCGCGCCGCTTTCCGAGGGCCGCGAGCTCGGGGAGAGAGACTTGTGTGGTGAACCCGACGATCCGGTAGTTGCTGGTGTGGACCTTGAGCAGCAAAGCGGTCTGAGAGCCGATCGCATCTTCATAATCCGACAGCCGCGTACGGTTGGTCGTTCCCACCTCCTTCAGGATCGCCTGTCCCTTGCGCATCACGTCGGGAATCCGGAAGCTGCCTCCGATCTC
>DASYRY010000310.1:0-4344 GCA_036004025.1 Candidatus Polarisedimenticolia bacterium
GATCCGCACCATCGTGACCGCGGAAGAGGTCGAGGCAGCGGCGCTCGAATTCGTCCGCAAGGCCGGGAAGATTCCGATCCGCACTTCCGACCGCACCGGGTTCATCGTAAATCGGCTGCTGGTTCCCTACATCCTGGATGCGATCCGGGCGCTGGAAACCGGCGTCGGGAGCATCGAAGAGATCGACGCAGGAATGAAGCTGGGGTGCGGGCATCCGATGGGTCCCTTCACGCTTCTTGATTTCGTGGGACTGGACACCACCTATTTCATCGCCGGGATCATGTTCGAGGAATTCAAGGAGCCCCGCTTTGCCCCGCCGCCGCTGCTCAAGCGGATGGTGCTCGCCGGAATGCTCGGGAAGAAGGCGGGCAAGGGATTCTACGACTACTCGAAAGAACCTCCGGTTCCACTCAACCACCTGACGGACTGACCGCAAGAATCGGTGTGAGGAATCCATGACGTATCAGAATCTGTTGGTGGAGACCCGGGAAAGGATTGCCCGCGTCACCGTGAATCGTGCGGAGAAGCTCAACGCCCTCAGTCGTGCCACGCTCCAGGAGATGGATCGGGCTTTCGGCTCGTTCGCCGCCGATTCGGAGGTCGGCGTGGTGATTCTCACCGGAGCGGGGTCCAAGGCTTTCGTGGCGGGCGCGGATATTCAGGAGCTGGCGCAGCAGAGCCCGCTGGAGGGTCGCGCCTACGCCCGCTTCGGGCAGGAGCTCTTCAGCCGCATCGAGAATCTCGGGAAACCCGTCCTGGCTGCCGTCAACGGTTACGCCTTGGGTGGAGGATGCGAGATCGCCCTGGCGTGCACCTTGCGCTTCGCCGCGTCGACCGCGAAATTCGGCCAGCCCGAGGTGAACCTCGGGATCATCCCCGGTTACGGCGGCACGCAGCGCTTGGCGCGGCTGGTGGGGCGCGGAAAGGCTCAGGAGATGATCCTCACGGGAGAGATGATCGATGCGGCGGAAGCTCATCGGATCGGACTGGTGAACCAGGTGTTCGCCCCCGAGGAGCTGTTGGCCCGAACGGAAGCCATCGCCGCCACCATTCTGTCTCGGGGTCCGCTGGCGGTGCGCTACGCGCTCGAGGCGATCCGCCGCGGGCTCAACATGCCTCTGGAGGAGGGTCTCGATTTCGAGGCCACCCTCTTCGGAGTTCTGTGCGCTTCCGAAGACATGAAAGAAGGCACGCGGGCGTTCATGGAGAAGCGGAAGGCCGAGTTCCGGGGGCGTTAGTCATCCGGCGCCCTTGGAAAACGGGGACGCAAAGCCTATATTTCCCGAGGTCAAAGTGGAGCAAGGTCCCATGTCCACTTCCGGCGTTCACCGAGTGAACTTCCGACCCATGAGGCTGATCACTGCCTTGCGGGTGGTGATCGCCGCGCTCCTCATCGCGTTCGCCGTGGTCCTCTTCCTCAGCTTCGGCAAGAAGGAGGAGGATGCCGTCCGCATCCGTTTGTCGCCGCCCTCGACCCCTGCGGGCGAGCAGGTCGTCGATCTCTCGGAGAACTTCGCCATCACGGGCACGAAGGGAGGGCGTGAATCGTTCCGTCTTCAGGCGGAGCAGGTCACCGGGTTCGTCGGAGACAAGAAGCAGCTGCGACGCGTGCGCCTGGAGGTATTCGGCGAGGATGGCGATCGACTGTCGCTGAGCGGCGAGACGGGCCAGTTCGACATGGCCGACAAGCGAGCTCAGCTCTCGGGAGAGGTCAAGGTGGAAGGGAAGAACGGATTCACGCTGACCGCGCCCAGCCTCTATTTCGACGGGGATCGGGACATGCTCTTCACCCCCGACCTGATCGCGTTCCAGAGTCGCGGTTTGCATGGCACGGGCCGAGGTCTGAACTACCTGACCCGGGACCGGTCCTTCAAGATCCCCGCCGAGGTGCGCGTCTCGGTGGAGCCGACCGAGCCCGGCGCCGATCCGGTGGAGATCTCGAGCTCCGATATGTCGATGTCCCTGGACGAGAACGATGTCGTATTCAACGATTCGGTCCGGCTCCTGCGCGGGAAGGAATCATTCTCGGGAAACTATCTGAAAGTGACCATGGACAAGGATCGCCGGCGACTGATCGCGGTCAAGGCCTTCGGACAGGTGCAGGCCACGGTCCTTTCGGGGAAGCAGTCCACTCCCGCGACGTTCCAGGCCGACTCCCTGCTGGCGGGATTCCTCCCGGATGGGAGGTCCGTGGAAAAAGTGGAAGCCCACGGGGCTTGCAAGCTGGAGAGCTCGGGCATCCAGGGGACCGGGGATACCATCATGGCCGACGTTCCGCAGGATCGTATCGGGCTAAGAGGGGAGCCCGTGGTGCTCGATTCCCGCAGCCGCATCACCGGGCAGGAAATCGACCTCTTTCCCGGCCGCCGCGGTCTCGAGGCCAGGGGTGACGTGAAGACGTCCTTCCAGCCGACGGGCACGACTCCGAAGAACGCGTCGGGTTCCTATTTCTCCCAGCGCGAGCCGATCTTCTTCCAGTCGCACCGGCTCTCCGTCGAGGACGGCGGCGACATCGCCCGCTTTTCGGGAAGCGTTCGAGGGTGGCAAGGAGACGACTCCCTGCAGGCCGAGGAAGTGGTCCTGAGATTCGCCGAGAAAGGCATGCGGGCCTACCGAAATGTCCTCTGTCGGTTCACGGCGCGGCCGAACGGCGCCGACGCCGGGGCCGCCGCGACCCCCCCGACGCTGATCGTCGCCTCCGCCATGGAGTACACCGAGGCGGAGGGTGTGGTGCACTTCAGGGATTCGGTGAAGCTGACCCGGCAGAGCTCGACGGTCCTTTCCGAGAGGATGCACGTGAGCCTCAGCGACGGCTCCTTGGGACGGCGGAAGATCAACCAAGTGCTCGCGGAAGGAGAGGTCCGCTTCAATCACCTGACGAACTCCGGCAAGTCCGATCGACTGGTCTTCATCCCAGACCAAGATCTCGCCGAGATGCAGCAGGATGCGGGGCTGGCCGAGGTCGTGGATCGGACCAGCGGTCGGACCCTTAGGGGAAAGACGCTGCGGTTCGACATGAAAGGGAATCGGGTTCTGACCGAGAATTCCGACGGTGGACGGACCTGGATCACGCTCAACCCCAAGGAGAAGGATACTCCGGCCCTTGAACCGAAAATTAGACATTGACGAAATCAGTAAGTCCTATCGCGGCCGGCAGGTGGTGAGAAATGTCTCCCTTTCCATCGAGAGCGGTGAGGTCGTGGGCCTTCTCGGGCCCAACGGTGCCGGAAAGACCACGACGTTCTACTGCATCCTCGGGCTGGTCCGACCGGATCGAGGCCGCATCCTCCTTGGGGGCCACGATATCACGCGCCTGCCCATGTACCTCCGGGCGCGGGAGGGGATCAGCTATCTTCCCCAAGAGGCCTCTATCTTCCGGAAAATGACGGTGGAAGAAAACCTGATGGCCATTCTCGAGACCCTGGAGCTGAACGGCTCGGCGACACGGGACCGGGCGCGCGGCATTCTCGAGGAGCTGAAGATCGCCCACCTGGCCCGCTCGCCTGCCTACGCTCTCTCCGGGGGAGAGAGGAGGCGGGCCGAGATCGCACGAGCCCTGGTTCTCTCCCCGTCGTTCATCCTCCTGGACGAGCCCTTCTCCGGCATCGATCCCCTGGCGGTCGCGGACATCCAGCGAATCATTCATCAGCTGCGTCAGAAGGGAATCGGCATCCTCATCACGGATCACAACGTCATCGAGACGCTTCGCATCACCGATCGAGCCTATATCATCGCGGGGGGAGAGATCTTCCGGAAAGGCGCCCCCGACGAGCTCGCGTCCGACGCGCGGGTGCGGGAAATCTATCTGGGTGACAACTTCCGGCTTCACTAAAGGTCAGGGCGATGGCACTCGAGCAAAAACTGAACATGCGGCTGACCACGAAGCTGGTCATGACGCCGTCGCTCCAACAGGCCATCAAGCTCCTTCAAATGTCGAAGCTGGAGCTGGTGGACGAGATTACCCAGGAGCTCACCGCCAATCCGGTCCTCGAGGAGTCCCAGGAGCCGCGGGAGGGGGAGGTCCCCGAGCCGGAAGTGCGCACCGACGAGCCGGCTCCCGCTCCGGAGCAGCCCGCCGAGGGGCTCGATTCCTTCCAGGAAATCGACTACCAGTCCTACTTCCAGGATTACATGGACGCTGGCTACTCGCCGAGGCCCCCTTCGGAGGAGATCGAGGCTCCCCCTCTCGAAAACACCCTTACCCGGCCGCAGAACCTCTCCGAGCACTTGCTCTGGCAGCTGGCGATGAACGTGCCCGAAGGGAACGACAGGGAGATTGGCAAAGCCATCATCGGGAATCTGGACGAGGATGGATATCTCAAGGCCACGCAGGAAGAGATCCAG
>DASYRY010000311.1:0-10442 GCA_036004025.1 Candidatus Polarisedimenticolia bacterium
ATCACGAATCGTCTCCTGACTCTGTCCGGGGAGGGCAAGCATCAGATCGAGGCTCACGTTGTCGAATCCCGCCGACCGCGCCTCCCGCAGGGCATCCTTGGCTCGCTGCGCGGAATGAGCCCTGCCGAGAGTTTCCAGGACGGCGGGCTGGAAGCTCTGAACACCGAGGCTCAGGCGGTTGATGCCGAGGCCGCGAAAGGCCTTCAGCTTGTCCGTCGAAACGCTCTCGGGATTCGCCTCCAGACTGATCTCGGCGGATGGGAGCAGGCGAAACTCCTGGGTTACGACCGCCAGGATGGCTTCGAGGTCCTCGGGCTCGAGAAGCGAGGGCGTGCCCCCGCCGAAATAGAGGGTGTCCACTTCCCTTCCCCGGATGCCGAGATCGCCAGCGCTGTTGCGAATCCCCGCGGCGAGGGCCAGCGCATAGGCGCGGACCTGAGGGGCTCCGGGGAAGGCTTTCGTGAAAAAGTCACAGTAGGTGCAGTGCTGCACGCAGAACGGCGAGTGGAGATAGATCCCGAGGGGAATCTCGGCGCGCGGCATCTCGCTAGATGACACCCAGGTCCTTGCCTTTCAGCCATCCGGCCCGCCCGTCCGGGATGGTCACCTGAGTCCAGTCCCCGCGCTGCGAATGGATGCGGACCTTGGTCCCTTCGTGGAGGGAGGCGAGGAGCGTGTTCTCGTCGCCGGGGCCACTGTAAACCTCGAGCTTCTCCACCAGCACGATCGCCTCGTCCTGGGCGTTGCGGGCCCTCTCCTGCAAGACCATCCAGCCTCCGGCGAGCAGCGCAAGAAAAAACAGGCTCGCCGCGAGGATCCCCGCGGTTCTCGCCCATCGCTTTCTCCAGCCCGCGATCCCGATGGCGGCCGCCAGCATGGCGGACAGGTAGAGTGCGAGAAAGATACGGGTCGTTTGCTCCAATCCGATGACTCGTAGGCCCCTTTGAAGAAGGGCGATGGCGAGCGGCGCCGGGTCCTCCGCGATCCTGTCCCGGATGCGCTGGCTGGCGTAGTGCAGGTTTTCCCGGGCGTCGGGATCGGCGGGATCCAGCCTCACGGCCTTTTCGTAGAACAGAATGGCCCGTCCGATCTGGTTCTGCCGGAAGCAAGCGTTGGCGAGATTATAGTAGACGCGGCTGTTGCGGAGCCCGCCATCGAGGATCTTCAAGTAAGCCTTCTCCGCCGTGGAGAAGTCGCCCCGGGCGTAGGCCGCATTGCCTTCGTCGAACAGCACCTCGGGCGCTCCCACGCCTTCCTGCGCCTGGGCCAGGAGGCTGGCCGCGAGGATCGCGAGGATGAGCGCCGCGGCCCTGCTGCGACGCATCACGCGACTTTCACGCTTCCTTCCAGGGTCTCCACCAGCGATTCGGCTTCGGTCAGCGCCTTCTCCATCTCGGCGGGCGCGGAAGCGGCGGGCGCGAATCGTGCGAAATCGCAGGTCTCGAGACAGCGCCGGAACCGGCCGCGCACCGTCGGGTCGACGCTCCGCGTCTCGAGGATTTCCTCGATCCGATCGTAGGTGAGTCCCGTGGCAGGGGTCCCGACCTTGTCGGCCAGATAGCTGGTCAAGGCGGAGGCCAGCTCCTGGTAGAAGAGGCGGGCTTGCTCCTGGAACAGATGGCTCCGAGCCCGCGAGAGTCGCTTGCGTGCCGTCCGGCGCGCGCGACGGCGCCGGATCTCGGACTCGCTTCCGACCCTTTGGGCCCTTCTTCGAGCGACGAAGAGGAGTCCGAGGTTCGCGAGCAAGGGCGCGGAGATGATGGCGATGAAGGAAGGGGTGCGGTAAAGGCTCGAGCCCTGGTCCCGGAGCTTTCCTCCGCCGAGCTTGATATAGCGGATGTCCGCCCCCAGGACGGGAATGTCGGCGCGCGCGGGGAGATGCTGGAGCTGCTCACCGAGCTCACCTTTGGCCACTCGCAGCGGAATCGCTGCGCTCTCGAGAACCTGGTAGCGGGAGGTCCCGGGATCGAAGAAGGCGAATCGGATGGGCGGAATCTCCTGCGGTCCGGGGGCGAGCGGGATGAGCACGTAGTTCCAGATCTTGCTGCCCACGAGCGTGCCGGATTTCGCCTCCATCGACTCCTCCACCTTCGGATCGTAGCGCTTGAAGTCAGGAAGAGCCGGGATTGTCGGATTGCCGAGCGTATTGATGTTGCCCTGCCCTTCCACCTCCACCTTCAAGCCTACCGCGTCGTTTACCCGTGTCTCCGCTCGATCGGCTTTGGCGGAAAGGGTGAACCGGCCCACCGCCCCGCTGAACTCGGGGGGTCGCCCTTCCTTGGGCAGATCCTTGACCCTCAGGGTCAACGCTTCGCTCGTTCGGAAGAGACTTTCCGTGGGCTGAAAGAAGAAAGACTCGAACGGATCCCCGCTGCGCCGGCGGGCCACGAAGTGGAACGTGAGCTCCGGAATGGTCAGCGTCCCCGCCCGAGTCGGAAAGAGGGCTTTCTTCAACACCGTGTACTCGATGAAGTTCCCTTCCTTTCGAGTTACGGGCTGGGCCGCGTATTTTTCGTCGGCCTTGATGTCCTCCACCCAGAAACCCTGGTAGGTCGGCTGCTGGTCTTTGAGCGACAGCTGGACGATCTCGTATTGCGTATAGACCTTGTACTGGAGGGTCGCCTGCTCCCCGACGTAGAGATCGGTCTTGTCCACCTGGGCCTCGACGAAAAGGCTGCTCTGGGGCGGCGGAGCCTGGGCGAGCCGGCGGCGGGTGCGGGGATCGGAAAAAGTCGACGGGGGTGCGCCTCCTTGCCCCGGCGCACCTTGAGCCGAGGAGCCTCGCTCCGCCACGTCCACTCGCAACATCGCCGTCCGGTAGAGCTTCCCGCCGATGGTGAGGGAGACAGGGGGAATGGTATGCACTCCCTTCCCCTGGGGCACCAGCGTCCAGGTATAGGTGCGAGAAGCGCTGCTCTGGCCGTTGACCCACTGGAAGTAGGAGGAAAGCGAGGGTCCCTGCGCGACGATGAACCCCGGCACCTGCGGCAGGACCGGTGGCTCGTCAGGCTGCTGGCTGGAGCCGCTGAGCTGAATGCGAAACTGGACTTCCTCCCCTTCCTCCACTCTCGCGGGCTCCACGAAGGCGCGGACCTCCGCCTCCTGGGCGAGGCTGGGTCCCACGAGAAACGCCAGCACCAGGAGAGCGATCAGGAGGCTCGAGGCGGCACGCATCGTCACCAGTCCTCCTCCACGTCCTTGGACTCCTGCTGCTCCGCTTGGAGACGCCGCTTCAGGTTCGCCTTCTCGTCCTCTTGCAGAGCGTTCAGAATCCGCTCCGCTTCCTCTTTCGTCAGATCCCCCTTCTGCGGTCGCGGCGAGGGAGCCTGCTGATCTTTCGAATCCTGCTTCTGCGATTGCGGATCCTTCTTCTCCTGTCCCGATGAGGGATCGGGTTTCTGTTTCTCACCCGGCTGCTTCTTGTCCTTGTTCTGATCCTTGGACTGGGAAGAATCCTGTTGTTGCTGCTGCTGTTGCTTCAGCCGGAGCAAGGCCAGCTCCAGGTTTCGTTTCGCGTCCATGTCCTTGGGAGAGAGCTTGAGAGTCCGCTGGTAAGCGCTCACGGCTTCCTGGTACTGCTTTTGGGTGAAGAACGTATTGCCGAGGTTATAGACGGCCCGCGGATCGAGGGAGGCATCCGCGGAAGCCAGGGCCCGCCGATACTCTTCACGGGCCTTATCGACCTGGCCCTGGCGGAACAACACATTGCCAAGATTGTAGTGAAGTTGAGGCGAGTCGGGAGCTTCCAGCTGCGCTTCGGTGTAACGCTTCATCGCCTCGCCGTACTTCTTCTCTTTGTAGAGGCGGTTCCCCTCCTCGTTCTTGGCCCTGGCGGAGGCTTCCGCGCGGGAGGCGATTCCTGCGAACAGGCACGCGATCGTCATTACCGCAATCCCGAGGGGCCTCATCGGCCACTTCTCCATAAGAGGCGCTCCGGAGCTCTGCGAAATCCGCGGGTCTCTCCGACGTCGGCATCCGGTCGCCAGGAGCATCAACTCCGCTGCCTCCTTCGCGGATAGAGTCTTTCCCCCAGCCCCGCCTCCAGGATCAGAGCTCCGAGAGCCAGCGCCAGAGGGATCTGGTAGCGTTCCTCGAACGTCGTGATGAAGCGCGCTCCGACTTCGCGCTGCTCCATCTTCGCGATGCGGTCCTGAATCTCACGGATTTCCCGGCCTTCCGGCGTCAGGGGCAGGTAACGCCCTCCGGTCGCCTCGGCGATCTCCGCCAAACGCACCGGATCCAGACGGGAGGTCACGATCCGGCCTTTGCGGTCCTGTTTGTATCCGGTGACGGTGCCGTCCGGCTTGCGCAGAGGAATCGGAGAGCCGGCTCCCGTCCCGACTCCGAGAGTATAAATCACCACTCCCTCGTTGGCGGCTTGACGAGCGGCGGCCAGGGAATCCTGCTGGCGGTCCGTATTCTCTCCGTCGGTGATCAGCACCAGGACCTTGTAGCGCTTTTCCTTGCTGCCGAACGCCTCGCCCGATCGCCGGATGACCTCGGCCAAGGAGGTCCCCTGGACGGGGACCAGTCCCGGATCCAGCACGTCCAGGAAAATCTTGGCGGCCGCATAGTCGAGGGTCAAGGGGCATGCGACATAGGCCTGCCCCGCGAACGCCACCAGTCCTACTCGGTCTCCCTCCAGGGAGTCGACGAGAGAGGCCACCTCCTCGCGCGCCCGCGCCAGCCTGCTCGGCTTGACGTCTTCCGCGAGCATGGAATTGGAGACGTCCATGCCGACGATGACATCGACGCCCCGCCGCCGCACCTCCTCGATTTTCTTCCCCCACTGTGGCCGGGCCAGGGCCACCGCCAGGAAGGCGGTGCCGAGGAGCAGGAGCGTCACCCGGAGGGTCCATCGGCCGGTCCCCGGCGTTTGCAGCAGCCGGGAGACCAGCGCCTCTTCTCCGAAGCGCTTCAGAAGCCTCCCTCTCCGCAGCCGCACGAGCGCGAAGAATAGGCCGAGCAACGGGACGAGCAGCAGGAGAAGAAGGGCGCGGGGCTCGGCGAACGGCATTCCGTTCCCCCTTTCTAAGGAAGCCTGCGGAGGCGCCCCTGCGACAGGGCCACCTCCGCGAGAAAAAGAATCGCCCCAGGCAGCAGAAACAGCGGAAAGAGCTCCTGGAAGCGCGTGTATTTCTTCACCTTCATCTGGGTCCTCTCGAGGCGATCGATGCGCCGGAAGATCCCTTCGAGGCTTCCCGTGTCCGTGGCGCGGAAATACAGGCCGCCGGTCCTGGACGCGATCTGCCGGAGGGAGTCTTCGTCGATGTCGGCAGGGAGATAGACGTAGCGTTTTCCGAACACGCCGTCCTCCACCGGGTAGGGCGCCTCTCCTTTCGTCCCCACCCCGATGGCGTAGATCTTGATTCCGAGCGCCTGGGCCAGGGCGGCGCCGGTCGCCGGATCGATGGCCCCGCGATTGTTCCGCCCGTCGGTGATCAGGACGATGACTCGGCTCTTGGCGCGAGACTCCTTCAATCGGTTGACCGCGGTCGCGAGTCCCATCCCGATGGCGGTTCCGTCCTCCGACCTTGGCGCCAGCGAGACCTCGGAGAGGAGCGCTTGAAGGATTCCATAGTCGAGCGTCAGCGGGCAGCGCGTGTAGCTCTTTTCGGCGAAGTTGACCAGGCCGATCCGATCGTTCTGCCTGCCCCGTATGAACAGAGCGACGGTCTCCTTGGCGACGTGCAGGCGATTCTTGGGCTTGAAGTCCTCGGCGGCCATGCTCCCCGAATTGTCGAGCGCGACGACGATGTCGATCCCCTCCGTGAGGACCTCTTCCTCGGTGTGACCCGCCTGCGGCCTGGCCAGCGCGACCGCGAAAAGGGCCACGCTGGTCAAGCGCAGGGCGATGGGGGCATGCCGGAAGCGCAGGGACCAGGCGGGACGTATGCGCGAGAACAGGGTCAAATCGGAGAATCGGACGGAAGATTTTCCGCGCCGCTGGAACCAGGCGTACGCGCCCGCCAGCAGAGGAATCGCGATGAGAACGAGGAGCGCATAGGGAGACTTGAAATGCCAGATCATCCGGGCATCTCCGCCGAAACCGGGGAAGGAGCGCCCCCTCCCGCGGGTTGGGGCGCCTCCGGAGCGAGCTTCGTGAGGTCCACGATCCGGTAGGCCCGGTCCACGCTTCTGCGAATCTCGTCCTCCGCGGGGCGCAGCTTGGCGAACTTCACCAGGTCGGTGGCGCCGAAGAACTCCCGGGCCGCCCCCATCGGCTCGACGCCCACGCGGACATTCTTGAGGTCACGGAGGACCTCCTCGCTGGTTCTCTCCATCGCGTCGATGTCGAAGCGCGCCCCCACGTAGCGCTTGACGATCTCGGACAGCTCCACGTGGAACTGCTTGATTTTCCCTTCTCTCAAGAGCGAGCCCGCCAGAAGCAGCTCCAGATCCCGATAGGCTTGCTCGTGGGCCGGCAGAGCGGGAACGGCGGGGAGAGGCACCCCCGCGGGCAGCGGGCGCTTCCTGCGCATCCAGGCGATGGCCGCCGCCGCTGCCGCCAGCACCAACGCGGCCACGAGAACCGCCCATCGCCACGGAAAAGGCGGGCCCGGGATTTCGGCGGGAGGCTTCAGATCGGCGGGCGCATCTTGCGGACCCTTGAGCACCGAGACGATTTCCAGGGGGACCGGCTCCGAGCTGGCGGCTCCCTCCACCCCCGAGGAGGTCCTCCAAGGCACGCGAAAGGCCGGAATGTGGGACATCCCGGGCTCGAACGCCTGGAGTTGGTAGTAAAAGACGTCCTTCTCGGTTTTCTCCTGCGAGGCGGGTGGCTTCACGGACTCGAGGACCAGCGAGGACTCGTTGCCGGCGATGGGAACAGGCTCCGAGATGGTGATGCCGGCAGGATGGAGCACCTGAACTCGCACGCGCAGGCGATCTCCCACCGTGGCTTTGGGAGCCTCGGCGGTGACCCGGATCTCGACCCGCGGAGCCTGCTCCTCGGCCCAGGCGCGCGGAATCGCGACCAAGCCCCAGAGCAAGGCCGCGAGGAGCGCGCGCCTCATCGGAGCCTCCGCGCTCTCTCGTGGAAGAAGCGGACCAGGGGCACGTCGTAGGGGCGCGCCGTGGAGAGCTCCACGAAATCCACCTCGTTCTGGCGAAACAGCCGGCGACGGACCTCGGCGCGCTCCCTCGCCTGCTGCGCGAACAGCCGCAGCGCTTTCCGATCCCAGGTGTCCACGAGAATGCGCGCGCCGGTCTCGGCATCCTCCAGCTCGAGAATGCCCACGGGAGGCAGCTCCATCTCCCTCGGATCCGACAAGGCGAGGGCGATGAGATCGTGCTTGCGATTGGCCAGCCTCAGAGCGCGCTCGAAGCCCGAGTCCAGGAAGTCGGAGACTACGAAGGCCACGCTGCGCCTTCGGATGCCTCGCGCCAAGGACTCCAGCGCCAGGGCCAGATTGGTGCGCCGGCCGGAAGGCTCGTAGGTCAAAATCTCCCGGATGACCCGCAGGACGTGATTTCGCCCCTTTCGCGGAGGCACGTAGCGCTCCTCGCGGTCGGTGAACACCAGCAGCCCGACGCGATCGTTGTTGCGGATGGCCGAGAAGGCGAGCAGGGCGCACACCTCCGCCGCCATGGCGCGCTTGGTGCTCCCCACGGTGCCGAAGTCGCCCGAGGCGGAGGCATCCACCAGCAGCATCACGGTGAGCTCGCGCTCCTCGACATACTTCTTCACGTAAGGATGTCCCATGCGAGAGGTGACGTTCCAATCGATGGTGCGGACGTCGTCGCCGGGCGTGTACTCCCTCACCTCGTCGAACTCCATGCCCCGGCCTTTGAAGACGGAGTGATACTCCCCGGCGAGAGACTCGTTGACGAGCCGGTTGGTCCTGATCTCGATGCGTCGGACCTTCTTGAGAATCTCCTGGGAGCTCAGGGGCATTTCCGGCACTCCAAGCGATGCGCCAAATCCCTAAGGAACCTCGATGGTGTCCAGGATCCTCTGGACGATCGATTCGGAAGTGACGTCCTCGGCCTCCGCCTCGTAGGTGAGAAGGATCCGATGGCGCAGGACATCGAACGCGATGGACTTGACGTCCTCCGGCGTGGCGAATCCCCTTCCTTTGATGAAAGCATGCGCCTTGGCGGCCAGGGTGAGGAAGATCGTCGCCCGCGGCGAGGCGCCGAAGGCGATCAGGGGCGCGATGTCCAGCTTGTAGTCCTTCGGCGCCCGGGTGGCGAAGACGATGTCGACGATGTAGTCCTTGACGCGATCGTCCATGTAGACTTGCGTCACCACGTCACGCGCCGAGAGGATCTCCGCCGGTGAGACGACTCGGGTCACGGCGGGGATTTCGACGCCCGACATCCGATCGAGGATGGCCCGCTCTTCCTGCTTGTTCGGATAGTCCACCTTGATCTTGAGCATGAAGCGATCCACCTGGGCCTCCGGAAGCGGATAGGTCCCCTCCTGCTCGATCGGGTTCTGGGTGGCCAGCACCAGGAAAGGCGGCTCCAGGGGATAGGTCGTGTCCCCGAGCGTCACTTGTCGCTCCTGCATCGCTTCGAGAAGCGCCGACTGCACCTTCGCGGGGGCCCGGTTGATCTCGTCCGCCAGGATGAGATGGGCGAACAGGGGCCCCTTCTTCGGGATGAACACTCCGTCGCGAGGATTGAAGATCATGGTGCCGATCAGATCGGCCGGCAGCATGTCGGGGGTGAACTGGATCCGCTGGAACCGTGCGTCCACCGAATCGGCGAACGATTTCACCGCCAGCGTCTTGGCCAGCCCCGGCACTCCCTCCAGAAGAACGTGGCCTTGCGTCAGCACGCCGATGAGGAGCCGATCCAGGAGATAGCGCTGGCCCACGATGACCTTGCGTACTTCCGCCAGCAGAGGTTCGACGAAGGCCGCCTTCTGAGCCACGATTTCATTGATTCTTCGGATGTCCTGTTCCATAAGACAGTGCCGCTCCCTTCCGGCCGGCGCGCGGCCATGGGCCGCGCCGGTGATTTGGATGATCGGGCTTGATCGCGAGTTCTCTCTTCGCCGGCAGGCGAAGGAGCAGTTATTTTAGCAAGGCCAATGCCAGGAACAAAACGGAATGCCTTCACTAAGAGGCGAATCTTCAAGAAGTTGGGTGGTGTCGGCAGGCGCGCGCCCCCAGGGACGCCAGATTGTCGCCGGATGCAATGGGTGAAGCCGGAGACCCCGCCAGGCTGGCGTGAAGGCCACGGGAGTCAGAACTGGATCTGGAGTCCCATCTGAAAGCGGCGGCCGAACTGGCGGATCTCGTCCGACTCCAGATCCTCCGCGTGATTGTCGATCTCGATCAGCCTCAGATCGTCGGTGTTGAGCAGGTTGTACACTTCGAAGAAGGCGCCCGCGGCGGCCCGTCCCAGGACGAAGCTCTTGCGAGCCCGGACGCTCAGCTCGTAGGCCGGATGGTTGCGATGGTCGTTGCGGTTCTCGGCGAGAAAGTTGCCGTACGGATCGCGGCTGCCGAAGAGGCGGCGGGTCTGGATGAACTCGACGTTGTCGTGGGTCTGGACGCGGTTCACGAAGCTGAAAGGAAGTCCCGACGACCAGTTCACCGACCCGCCGAGCTGCCAGTCGCCGGGCAGATACGCCACGGCGTGGAATTTGGCCACGTGCCGCTGGTCGTAGCTGAGATAGCCGGTCTTCAGCTCGGTGAGGGCGGGGTCGTTGCCGCTCTCCGAGAGGAACGATTCCGCCTGCCCCGTCGCCTTCGAGTAGACGTAGCTCGCGTCGAGCTGCCACTTCCTCCTGAGCCGTCTCACGAGGTGGAGCTCGTACGAAGCGTACTCCTGGTAGTTGTAATTCCCCACGCGAAAGACCTGGTTGAAGTCCAGGTTCTCGATGTACAGATCGGGATAGCCGTCGGGGTTCCTCTGGTATTGGACGCTTGGGTCGATCGGCACGAGCGTCACGCCGAAGTCATCACAGAACCCTCGCGAGGCCGTGCCCGTCCTCTCGCAACGGGGCGGGCGGCGCACCGTATGGTTGACGTCGATGTCCTGAAGCTGCATTCGGTAGGCCCTGCGGACATGCGTCAGAGAAAGGGAAAGCTCCGGAGCGATCTCCTGCTCCCAGCCGATCGTCAGCTCGTCGGTGAAGGGAGTCTTGAGGCCGCGGTCCACTTGGGTGGCCGAGGGAGGCGAGCTCGAGATGAAGTTCCCCACCTGGTGATCCGGAAGCCCGACTGCGTTCACGCCGTCCTCGTCGAATTCGTAATAGGGGCTCAAGAGATCGGGCCCCTGCTCTCCCACCACGGCTTGAAGAAAGAGATTCCCATAGAACCGTCCCCACGAGGCGAAGGCCTTGGCCTTTCCGTCCGACCGTGGATCCCAGGAGAGGCTCAATCGAGGCGCCAGGTTGTTATTGGTGATCGAGAATGCCTCGCGCTGTCGAGGCCTGCCTCCCTCGAGCACGAGCGGGTCGTTGACTCCGATCGATGCCAGTCGCG
>DASYRY010000312.1:0-4298 GCA_036004025.1 Candidatus Polarisedimenticolia bacterium
GTCCCGAGGGAGCCGAGAGCTACGAAGCCAACGCCGCGGCCAAGGCGCTGCACTATTCCGCCGCTTCCGGTTTTCCCGCACTCGCGGATGATTCGGGGATCGAGGTGGCGGCGCTGGAAGGAGCTCCCGGCGTGCTCTCGGCCCGGTTCGGCGGGGAGGGTCTCGACGACGCCGACAGGAACGGCCTCCTCATGGAGGCGCTCCGGGACGTCCCCGACGACCGCAGGCAGGCCCGGTACGTGGCGGCGGTCGCCCTGGCGGCCGGCGGCAAGATCGTGGGGACGTTTCGCGGCGAGGCCGCCGGGAGAATCCTGCGCGAGCCACGCGGGAAGAACGGCTTCGGCTACGACCCCCTCTTCTACTATCCCGACCTTCATCTGACGTTCGCCCAGATGCTCCCCGCGGTGAAACGACAGGTGAGCCACCGCGGCAGAGCCCTGGCTCTGGCCGTCCGGGCCTTACGCCTGAATCCCGGGCTGCTCGCGTGAGGAAGGCGGGGCTGCTGGGCCGCGCGACGATCATCTACGTCGTGGCTCTGGCACTGCGGCTGCGCAACATCCGTGGTGTCCTGCTCGGCGATCGGGTCCTCTTCGGTTACGACGATCCCTATTACCACTTGCGCCGGATCCTTCTGACCCTGAGGCATTTCCCGAGCGTTCCGGCGTTCGATTCCTATACCAACTTCCCCGACGGCGCTGTCATCACCTGGCCTCCCGGCTTCGACCTCCTGGTCTCGCTCGTCTGCTGGATCGCGGGTCTCGGACATCCGTCCGATCACCGGGTGGAAGTGGTGGCGGCCCTTTTCGTCCCCTTCCTCGGCGCGGCCACCGCGGTGGTCGTGCTGCTGCTGGGAGAGGAGATCTTCGGGCGAGCCCGCTGGGAGGCTTTCGCCGCGGCGGCCCTTTTCGCCTTCCTGCCGGCGCAGCAGGCGATCTCCACGGTGGGGCGCCTGGATCACCACGTCGTCGAGATGTCGGCCTTCGGCACCGCGCTCGTGTTCTTATTGAGGGGCCTGCGGGACGATCCGGGAAGCCGTTACTCGTTCTGGGGAGGTGTGGCGCTCGCGCTGGGGACCTTCTGCTGGACCGGCTCGATCCTGTTCGCGGGATTCCTGACCCTCTTCGCTTTGGGCCAGATGGTTCTGGATCGGGTGCACGGGCGCAGCGAATCGAGCGCCGGACGCAGCGCGCTGCGCATCCTCTTTTGGGGCGCGCTGCTCCTGGCGCCGCTGGTGTTCCTCTCGCCTGGCGACGGCAAGAGGTCCTTCACCTATCTGCTGCTGTCGTGGTACCAGCCGGCCTTGCTGGCCGCCGCGGCTTTCCTGGTTCCCGCCCTATCGGAAGTGATCTTCGCGGCCGGGCGCCGGCGTGCGGTCCTGCGCGCCTCCAGCGGCGCGGTGGCCACGACCCTGCTCGTGCTGGCGGCCGGCTGGATCCTGCGGCGAGGAACGGGAGGCTTCCAGTTCCTTACCCGGAGGGATCGCGTCATTTCGCTTCTGGTGGAATCCAACCCCGTGTGGGAGCTTCCCCAGGGCCAGCTCGTTCATTACTTCTCGCCGCTGCTGTACGCCGCGCCGTTTTTGGCGGTCCTTCTGGTGCGCCATGTCTTCCGCGACCGCTTTCACGACGTGCGCCTGAACGCCCTGCTCGCCTTGTTTCTCTTCACGGCGCTGCTGGGAGCGAGCCAGGCGCGCTTCCTCAATTACTTCGCCGTGCCTTTCTGCCTCGCCCTCCTGTGGGCGCTGCGACACGGCATGGAAGCGCTGGTCCGCAAGGTCCGCCAGCGCACGATTCGCTGGAGCGTGAGCTTTGCCTGCATCTTCGCGTTCCTCCTGCCACTCGCGCCGCTGCTTCGCGCCTCCGCCCACTCGCTTCCCGGGAACATGGACCTGGCGCTGGTCCGGATCTATCCGTCTTTGGAGTGGATGCGGGACAAGACTCCCGTGACCTCGTATCTCATGGAGCCGGACCAGAAGCCGGAGTATGGCGTGCTGGCGGATTTCACCTTCGGCCACTGGATCACCGTCATCGGCAGGCGCCCCAACTTCTGCAACCCGTTCAGCCTCGCCCCTTGGCACGAAAAGCCGATCTTCGAGTCGGCGCGCATCTTCCTCTCGGAAGACGAGCCCGCGGCACTGGAAGCGCTCGACCGAAATCGGCTGCGCTACGTGCTCCTCTATAATAATGAGAACGCCCTGCCCGATTACGCCTTCCTTCTCGAGCAGCCCCCGGAGGAATACCTCCGAAAAGACAGCCCCGGCGGCCCCGCGCTCCCGACGCCGCGGTTTTTCCGCACCCTCGGCGTGCGACTCGCTCTCACCGACGGGACGGAGCACGTGGCGGCAGGGGAGACGGTGCCCGCGCTGGAAGGGTTTCGCCTGGTCCACGAGTCTCCCGAGACCCATCTGCGACGGGTGCCAGGTCTCGAAGGAAACTTCCAGGCTTCTTACGTGAAGATCTTCGAGCGCGTGAAGGGGGCGGTGCTGGTCGGAAAGATCGCGGCCGGCGCGGAGATCCAGCTCCGGACGGACGTCACCACCAACACGTCCCGGGTCTTCCAATACCGAGCAAGGAGCATCGCCGGAACGGACGGGTCCTTCCGCTTTTCCGTCCCCTATGCGACGGAGGTTTCGGGCGAAGTGAGCGCCACTCCCGTCCTGCTCGAAGCTCCAGGCTGCAAGGCGGAAGTCGCTCTGGGAGAGGCCGAAGTCGTCTCCGGCGCCACCCACCCCGTTCGATGTCGTTGAATCTCAGGCACGCCGCTCCTTTCCTCCTCGCCTGGCTGTGCGCCTCCTGCGTGGGACATCCCGTCGCGACCTCACAGCCCCCGACGCCACGCCGGATCCTTCCTCCTTCACCCCATCGCAACCAGGTGGTGAACGGCAGCTTCGAGAAAATCGTGGACGGCAATCCCGTCGGATGGAAAGCCGTGGGGCGAGGCGACTCGGAGACGGCGCGCATCGTGGAAGCTCCCGGCGCGCCTCGAGGCCGGCGCGTGGCGGAAATCTCGCTTCCCGCCGGGCGCGCCATGGACGCGGTGCCTGCCTTCGAGCAGGATCTGCCGCTCGAATTCCAGACCACCTACGATCTCTCGGCCTGGGTTCGGGGTATCGATCTGGTCTCCGCCGTCCAGGCTCCCAACGGCTTCGGCCGCGAGTGCGGAGTCTTCTTCGAGCTCTTCGGTCCGGGGCAGGATGTCGATTCCGGAATACTTCCTTCCGGAGCCTATCCGCGTCGTGATGGGACGACCGACTGGGAGCTGCGCACGATGCGCTTCACCACGCCGCCGCGCGACGCGTTCCCCTATCGCACCGCGCGCGGGGACCCGCGGCTTCGCCTGCGCCTGCGCGTCCAGCTCGACGGCACCGGGACGATCCTGGTGGACGACGTGCGACTCATGCCTTCTTCCGCCTCTCCTCCCTGCGCTCGCCGGACCCCGGGAAAGCTCCGCTTCGCCACCCGCTCCGGCAGGCCCATCTTCGGTCTGGGTCTCTACTGGCTCCCCGAAGGGATGAGCTGGGAAGATGTGGCTCGGGAGAAAGTGTTCAACTTCTCGGGGGGCAGCGACCTGCGCGAGAAGCGCAGGCTCGGATTGCCCGGCATGGTGGCGACGCCCGTGGTGGATCCGGTTTGCCGCGGCTGCGGCAGCCCTTCTGCGAGCGCGTGCGCAGCGTGCCGCGGCTGTCCCGAAACCGCCCAGCGCTGCGGCGCCTACCGTCCCGAGATCTTGCAGGAGTCGGGCGCCTCTCTCATCTGGATCGACGAGCCCAATGGCTTTCCGGAGGACCAGGGCGACCTGGAGGATCAGATCCTCTCCACTCGTCGCATCCACGAGGATGCGGCGAAGCGTGGCTCCGAGCCGATCTACGTCTTCTCCAGCGACAATCCGGGCGGGGTCTACTTCAACACCTACGGCTGGGACGACTTGGCGGAGTATCACCGCTCCGCGGCCTTCGACATCGTGGGCGTGATACGCCGGGGCGGGAATCCCAAGCAGGGCTCGCTGGGCGGAGCGATGTCGGAGTATGCGCAGACGTCGATCAACGGGATCAGGAACGAGACGCGCCGCCTCTCGGACGACGTGAGCGACGCCTTGTCCCGCCAGAGGAAACCGGTCTGGATGCTGGTGAACGGTGGAAGCGGCCGCATCGTCAGCGACCCTGCCGATCCTGCTTATCCCTGGGCGCCTCACGATGCCCGCGAGCTGCTGGCCATGAGACCGAGCCGCGACCAGCTCCGTTACATGCTCTACGCTTCGGTGCTGAACGGAGCGACGGGATTCCTCTTCTATCAAGATGA
>DASYRY010000313.1:0-5748 GCA_036004025.1 Candidatus Polarisedimenticolia bacterium
CCCATGATCATGACCGCCGTGAGTGCTGCAAGGAGGTTCCGGTTGGCGCGGGATTCCTGCCGGATGTAGGACTCCAGGTGGAAGAGCTGCGCGGCGCCTTGGAGCTCGCCGGAAGGAGCGACGAGAGGAAAGAGAAAACCCACCACGGGCTCGCTCCCCAAGGTGTTGCGGGTCTCCAGCGCTACGCGCTCGCTCAGGACTCTGGCCAGCTCCTTTTTTTGACGGAACGGATGCGCTTCGAGGCTTCTCGACTGGTACACCAAAAAGCCGTCGGGCCCAAAAACGCGCAGCCCGAGGATTCTCTCGTAGCCGCTCATGCGCTCGGCCATCTCCCGAATGTCGTCGATCTGGCGATCTCTGAGGTAGTCCTCGAGAGCGAGACGCGTCGTGAGGGCGACCCCTCTTGCTTCGCGGTTCATCTCGGCATGGAGCCGGTTCCGGGTGGCGCGCTGGCTCAGATACCCGAACAGGAGCATCAGGGCGATGAGGGGAAGTGTGAGGAAGAGGACGAGCTTCGTGCCGATTTTCATGCGCGCTTGCGTCGACCGAACTTCATAACCCGCCATCATGCCGGGACAGGAATGCTGCTCCAGTCATCTCGCCGCATCCTAGCATCAAATTTTTGTCGCGGGCAGGAAACGGCACCGCGGTCCGGCTGCGCTGTGGCGCCTCGACACCCGGGGCGTGCACCGTGGTTCGAGAGGAAGCTTAGGGTGCGTGTCCCGCGGGGGTCGAAGAAAGCGCGGGGGTCTTTCCCGCCACGGCCTCCTTCAGGTAGACCGGAATCGGTCGACTCATGATGTAGAGATTTCCCGCGAAAAACAGCCCCATCGCGGCAAGGATCGCCGCAGCGCGGGCGCGCCGCGCCACCCACGAGGGACGAAACAGGAACCACAAGGGCCCCGCCGTCGTGAGGAAGAGCACGCAAAGCACCGCCATCCGGGACCTCTCATACGGCTCCGGCAAGGCATACGCGAGCGTGGTGGCGAGCGCCGTAATTCCGAAAAGGAGTCCGCGGGGCACATCTTTCTCCCTCCACCAATCCGCCAGAAAGAGCCCTCCCGCGAGGCAGATAAATGGGTAGAGCGGTATCCGATACCAGCCGAACACGGCCCGAGAGTCCACCGTGAGGATGAGAACGACCAGATAGACCGCGGCGGGAGCGAGAAGCTCCCGGAATCTGCCCAAGGCCATGGAGGCGGTGGCCATCCCCAGCCAGAGATACCATCCGCCACCGAACTGAAGCCCGACCACGCGCGAGATTCCCGATAGATCCAGAAGCGTCCGCAAAGCGACCCATTTGGAAGCCTGCTGGCCCATCACGTCGAGGAAGAGGCTCCAGCCGAACCATGCGCCATAAAGAAGATAGAGCCCTATCGCCAGACCCGTGCACCCGGCCACCCAGGCCAGCGCTTGCCACCTGCGCCCCTTAGCCAGGGCGCAGCAGGCGGCAAGCGGCAAGGCGATGCCCGTCGCTTTGGCCCAGATCGAGATTCCTCCCGCGGCGCCGACCTTCAAGAGCGTTCCCATCTTCCCCTTTCCTCCGAGGTACCGATGGAGCCATAGGGTCTGGCCGAGAAGCAAGGGCGCCAGAAGGTTCTCGGCCTTCACCAGGCGATTCCCAAGGACCACCGTCGGGAGCGTGGCGAAGAGCAGCGCGGCCAGGGTTCCCGGGAGTCTATCGGGGAAGAATTGCCATCCCACCTGCGCCACGAGGTAGATGGCAATCAGGCTGAAGGCAATGGGGACCGGTCTCATCCGCCAGAGCGTGCAATCGAGCATCTGGTCGGCGCCGAGAACAGAACAGGTCGCTCCTACGATCAGCGAGAAGCCCGGAGGATGATCGAAGTAGGGGCGCGCCAGGTAATAGGCATCCCCAAGCCAGCGGAGCGGCGTCACGTGCCCGGGTGGATAGCGCTGCGGATAGAAGGTCCAGGCGATGGGCTCCCCCTCATGAAGCAGGCTCCATCCTTCCCATCCGTGCTGGTATTCGTCCGCGGTCTCATGATGGAAGGGGATTCGATCGTATTCGTGGGCGCGCAAACAAAGCCCGAGAAGCAGGATCCCGGCGAGGGCGGTCTCGTGACGTCTCGCGAGCACGAACTCACCGAGGGTGCCTGGACTCGTGCGCCGGCGCCAGAGCCAGACGGCCCCCGCCAGGCACGCGGACAAGAGGCTCGTGCCGGCCAAGACTCTCGGCAGACGACTCCTCACCGCGCCGGCGTAGGGAGCGAGGTCCGCCCGGGGAACCGATGCGAACTCTGTCGATCCAGGCAAGCGCCACAGGAGGCGAATGCCCGGTTCTTCTTCTCCTCTCCTGTACGTCAGCTCCAGGGCGTGCCATCCCCCGGAGAGGACAATCTCGACCCCTTCGCTGCCACTCCCCTCCCTGGGAGCCAGGGCGTGACCATCGAGCATGAACCGCACCGCACCCTGGGATTCCACCTGGAAGCGGTAGGCTCCGCTTTGCGGCGCTCTCAGGTAGCCGATCCAGCGGACCTGGAATCGGGGGAGATCGCCGGGCACGCCCCACGCGCGGAGCTTCCAGTTCTGAATGAAGGGATCGAGGAGAGGCTGGGGCGCCGGGAATTCGATCTGGGGATCCACGCGCAACGCGACGACGCTTTCGACTCCCGCGGGGTCGACGAGGGAGTAGACCCCCTTCAGCCCTCCTGAGGGCCGCAGCAGGAAGACGGCGAAAGAGCCGCATAAGCCGAGAAGCAGAAGCTGGGTGACGCGAAGGATCGCCCGCGATCCGCCACGATGCCGATCCACGATCTTCCCCCCAGGCTCCGATCTCCTTCCGTTCCGTCGGTGCCGCGAGATTCTATCCCATCTTTTCGACGCCCGGCTTTCTATCCCGTCACCGGGGGCGCGCCCCATCGCGTGCGAGCGAGTCTTGACAGATCGAAGCTGCAAAGCTAAGATTTCGTCAGTCTCTCAAACCCAATCCTGATAAGGATTGTGGCGCTATTCTCGACAGGTGAGCGGGTTGGAACCTCCCATCTCGGCGCAGAATTCCTACTTTTCGATCCCGCGCTCTCCCTCGCGCCCGGAGTTCCCCTATCCCTGGGGCCTGGAGGCGAGAGCGCTGGAGCGCCTCGCTCTTCTCGACGTGGTCGGAGCGCGCGTTTCGCTGGAGGAGATGGCTCACCACCTCGATGGTGTGAGCTTAGAGGATCTCCCCTCCGCGCGTCTTTACGTTTTCGACCTTCTCGGGACGATCAATCGGCTGATATGGCCGGGGCCCGCTGGGGCCGAACGGCGGGACGCCCAGCGAGACTGGCTCGTGGCCGTCTTTTCCAGGATCGGCCGGCCCATCGAGCTAAGGAAATCCTTTGAGGAGATGCTCCGGCACATCCTGGGGCCTTTCGAGGGATCGCATTCGGGAGTTCATCCCGCGGTGTCGCGGGCGAAGGCCTACATTCACGAGAGCTACCATCAGAAAACCTCGCTGCGGGAAGTCGCGGTCCACCTTGGGCTCTCGCGAACCTATCTCTCCACGCTGTTCCGACGCGAGTGCGGGTGCACGCTCACCGAATACCTTCACCGCGTCCGCATGCGGCGAGCCCAGGAGCTCATCCGCTCCGGCGACGTCCCGCTCTCCTGGGTCGCGTCGCGCGTCGGGTATCAGAATTATCGGGACTTTCATCGCAACTTCGTGCGATTTCAGAATTCGTCGCCGAAGCGCTTCCAGCGAAGCCTTTCCTTGCTCTCCCGTCCGTCCGAGGAGCCCGAAAGCGTCTAGGCGCGTCTAGCGCGTTCCCTTCGCAGGCAAGCCGACTCCCGTGCGTCTTAGAGCTCTGAGGACGGCACCGCGGCGCCCCATCAGAAGCTCCTTCTTATCGCGTGCCGGGAGGAATGAGGCTCGGACCGCCTCCTCTTCAATCTTCCGGATTCCTCGCCGTGAAATCTTGAAGCGGGTATCGAGAAGCCGGAGCTCGGAGGAAAGCGAGGTGCGGAAGAGCGCGGGGTCGTCGCTGTTCACCGTGACGCGCAGTCCCGCTTTCACCAGAACGGGGAGAGGATGATCGCGCCAGTGGCGCACGACCTTGGTTCGAATGTTGCTGGTCGGGCAGACTTCGAGGGGGATCCGCCGGCGCCTCAGAAAACCGAGGAGCACGCGGTCTTCGGACGCTCGGATCCCATGGCCGATGCGCTCGGCTCCCAATACCTCCACGGCTTCCCAGACCGACCGGGGTCCTTCGAACTCGCCAGCGTGGGCCACCGTCCGTAATCCCATCCTCCTGGCCTCCGCGAACAACTCGGCGAACTCCGAGGCGGGAATGGAGCGCTCGTCTCCTCCCATCCCGATGCCCAGAATCCGACCTGGCGCCTGCCGTGCGCACTCCAGATGAGTCTCGAGTCCCGCCGCTCCCCATTGACGCACGCCATCCAGGATCCAGCCGATGGCCGGTCCGCCGCGGCCTCGCTCCTGCGCCACCGTCTCATCCATCGCGTCCAGCATCTCGAGAAAAGGGATGCCTCGCCGCATGAAGATGACGGGGGTGAAGAACACCTCCGCCGCGACCACTCCCTGGCGCTTCAGATGCCGGCAGAGATCCGACGTCACGCACGCCAGGTCCTCCGGCCGGCGCAGCACCCGGGTAACCTGCGCGAAGTGGCGCAGGAATTCCGCAAAGCTTCGATGCCGGTAGAGGGCCGATGGGTGGGATGGGAGTGCGGGATCCCGTCGCGGCCTGTCCCAGAACGTCCTGATGCGTCTCAAGGTCACGCTTCCCTCGAGATGCAGGTGGAGCTCCACGCGTGGCGGGAAGCGCGAGGATCGAGCCGGACCAGACACCATGCTCACCCGGAGGTTCGCCTGGACGGAAGGAGTTCAGTCCTTGACCGATTTCGGGATGGGACCGTCGCTGAACACCAGCGTGCCGTCGCTGGCCACGGTGCTGTAAATCTTTGTCTTCGGCGCGCGCGGCCTCGTCCGAGCCGTTGCAGACCTCCCGCCGCCATCCGAGCGCCCGCGGCCATAGCGCGCCAAGACGCGATCCACGTAGTCGCGGGTCTCCCGATAATTCGGAACCCTTCCGACGCTTTGGACCACCCCTTCACCGGCATTGTAGGCGGCCAGGGCCAGGACGAGATCTCCCCCGAACAGATCCAACAGGTAGCGCAGATACTGGACTCCACCCAAGATGTTCTGCTCGGGGTCGTGAATGTTGTTCACCCCGAAGCGCCGCGCGGTGGAGGGCATGAGCTGCATCAGGCCTCGCGCTCCCTTGGCCGATACGGCCCAAGGGTTGAAATTGGACTCGGTGGCGATGACCGCCTTCACGAGATTCGCGTCGACCCCATACCGTCCCGCCGCGAGGCGTATCTGATCGGCATAGAGCCCGGAGACGGAAGCCGAGCTCGAGTCTCCGCCGTGGGTGGTGAGATACGCGTGGTAGCTCTTGTCATCCGGCGCGTTGGTGAGCCGCATGTTTCCTTCTTTGTCCACTTGGTAGTAGATGGATTCGGCGCGCGCCATCGCCGTGAAGCCCAGCAAAGCCACCATGCTGAGCGTGAAACGCCGGCCCGCCTCCATGCGCCTCATCCTTTCCCTGATTCCATCTGCCGGAGCACCACTTCCCCGGCGCGATCCAGCGCCCGGCGGATTCCCGCCGCATCGGACCGCCCGCCCGCCTCCGCCAGGTCCGGACGCCCGCCGCCCCTCCCCTCGAATTCCCTCGCCAGCTCGCCGACGATGGTGCGGGCGTCGAGAGTGCCGGCCAGATCCCTGCTCACGGC
>DASYRY010000314.1:0-11720 GCA_036004025.1 Candidatus Polarisedimenticolia bacterium
GCTCACCAGAAGCAGGTGGCGGCGGATGGGAACACCGTCTTCGAGAAACTCCGCGCCCACGATCTTGTCTACGGCGTTGTGGCGTCCCACGTCTTCCATCAGCCTGCGCAGCGCACCTTCGGGACTGAAGAGACCCGCCGCGTGCAGCGCGCCCGTCTCGATGAACAGACGCTGGGAGCGCCGCAGCACCTCGGGAAGGGTGTAGAGAATCTCCGCATTGAAGCAGGTCGCATCCTCGAGTGGAGGAGCCACCTGCTTCACTGCCTCGATGCTGGAGCGCCCACAGATTCCGCAGGACGAGGTGACGTAGAAACGTCGCTGCCAACCCTCCGCGGGAGGGGCGGCGGCGGGAGCCGTCAGGACGTTCACCACGTTTTCCCGCCCCTCGTCGGAATCGTCGGCACAGTGGACGATAGAACCCACCTGATCCGCGCTGGAAAGAATCCCCTCGGTGAACAGGAATCCCGCGGCCAGGGAGAAATCATCACCGGGCGTGCGCATCGTCACCGCCACTGGCTTCCCGTCGAGGCGGATTTCAAGAGGCTCCTCCACCGCCAAGGGATCGCGCCCTGCATGGCGCTCTCCTCCGTCCCAGCGGACGGAGTCGATCAGGAGGCTGGCACGACGGCTCATCCGACCCTCTCTTCCCCAATCGCCCGAAGCATAGCACGCCGTCGCCAGCCTCTCGCGGCGGCGATCTCAGTCTACGTCCAGGGCCCGCCAGAACTCCCCGCCAAGATTGAAGAAAAGATAGGCGAGGGGGTGCGAATCGTCCAACGCCTTGAACGTCAAGAGAATCCGATCATCCCGCCCGATCTGGTCGACCACGAAGGGCGCCGCCGCCAGCAAGTCGGCCACGGCATGGTTCCGCGGGCATGGCTCGACCCGATTGTCCGGTGATTGAAAGATTCGATACAGTCGCGCGAGGGGAAAGCTGCCGCGAATGGGGCCGCCCCCTTCGTACGTGCCGCGGAAAGGCGTGCCCGCGACCCTGAACCCTTCTGCGGACGGCCGAATCAGCGTGAGATCGTCGCTGATCACCTCTCCCTTCTTCGAGCTCGCCGCCAAGGTCGATTTTCCACTCCCCGAGGCGCCCATGAACACGTAAGCTTTCCCATCGAGCACGAGACTCGCCGCATGAAGAAGCGCACCCCCCTCCTCCACGGCACGCCATGCCGTGCAGACGCGCAGAAAGTTCTCGACGCACCACCCGACGCGCTCGTATTCCGAGCGCGCGAGAGCCATCTCGCCTTCCTGCGTGCCGATCGAGATCCATCCCGCAAAGCCGAAAGATTGCACAAGGATCCATGGCCCTTCCCATCCGAGGGTCAGAGGATGAGGGGCGCCTTGCGGGACGCTCGCGGGGGGAACGAAGTGGTCGCGTCCCGCATCGAGCAGCCGGACACGGAAGGGCTTCGTCGATCCGGCAGCCGGAAATGCGGCGTACCGATCTCGAAGATGCTCGCGGGTGGCAGAATCGAGACCCAGCAACGAGAACTCCAACCCCCCGATGTCGACCCCCAAGGGAGCGTCGCTTCCCTTCGGAGAAAGATCCGAAAAGAAGGCCCGTGGCGGTGGCGGAAATCGATTCAGGTCCAAGCCGTCCCTTCCCAATCTTATGGCGTCGGAAGCGTCGTGACTCCGGTAAGCCGGCCCACCACGACGTAGCGCTGAGGCGCGGTCCCTACGTAACGGAAAGGATAGCAGGTCACGAGAGTGAGGATGGGCATGCTGCCTTGATTGAGGACGGAAGTTTCGGAGGGGTCGATGACCCGGATAGCCTCCACGCGATAGGTCGACCGCGATCCGGCCTTTACCAGCTGCATCGCGTCCCCCACCCGAAGCTCGCCGAGCCTGCGGAAATGCAGATCCCGATGGCCCGCGATGATGCAGTTCTCAGGCTGTCCGGGAAGTCCCGAGCCCGTCAGGTGCCCCGGCGCCTTGAGGAGATCCCGCGAGCGGGTCCCCTCGATGACCGTAACATTAATGCCAATCCTCGAGATTTTCAGCCGTGCGAAGGGAGCGCCGAGCGCTGGACGGGGAACCGAGTTCCTTGGCGTAGGACTACGCGTCGCCTCTGGGACGACTTCCTCGGGGTGAAGGTGTTGCCAAGCCGGTCCCTGCAGGTATCCGGCGAGCGCCACGGCCAGGACCGCGACGCCCGCCAGGAAAAGGACCGCGCCCGCCCGGATGCGGGCGATGTTCGTGAGCACTCCTGCTAGGCGGAGCGCTGTCTCAAGAGCACCAGTCCGGCCCCAATCAAGGCCACCCCGGACAGCGCCAGCAATGGGAGCGAGCTACCGGTGGCGGGCATCGATCGGACCGGCTCTTCTCTGAGCGGCTCCTCTGCCGGCGCGTCGGCATCCGCCTCATCCTCGTGGGTTTCCCTCAGCTCCGCGTGGAGGTCAGGATCAGGCTCCTGAGGGGCTTCGTCGAAATCGGCGGACGGGGTGTCTCCCTCGTCTTTGGCAGGAGGCTCTGCGTCGACGTCGCCATCATCCCACGGGTACTCGGAGTAATGGCTCGTCAGCATCTGGAAGGTTTCGTCGTCCAGGACTCCCCGGCTGTTGAGCGCGTGCGCCGTCTGATATTCCGAGAGTGCCTTCCGGGTCGCTTGGTCGAGCCTTCCCGGCGCGAAATCTCCGTGAGCGAGGTATCCGTCCGCTTCGAGGGATTCCTGAGCCTCCAGGGTTGCCGAGCTGTTCTTGAAAATGTTGCTGTCCTCAGCCAGGAGCGGCGAGGCCGCCAGGCCCAGCAGCATCGCGGCGGCCGTGGCGACTGCGCGGAAACACTGAACTCCTCTCATGCTCCTTCCTCCCGTAGAAAATCGGCTCGCGCGTGGTTCGGTCCCTCCGGACGGCGCGAGACGTCTGCTTCTCGTTTACAGATAATCTATCACGCGCCGGATCGCAGCTTCAAGGAAGACCCACGCCCTGGCGAAGCCCGAGCGGCCCGAGGGCGGTATGCTATGATGCGCGCCATTCCGGAGGAGAGATGGATTTTGGCGTCGTTCCAGACGTGCCGCTGTTGGAACCCGAAGCGCGGGCGGACGGCAGGGCCTGGTGCCTGAGATGCGCCGGAGAGATCTCCTATCGTGTTGAGAATGTGGAGTTCCTCGGGAACCCGGTCCGGTCGACGTGCTTCTGCCTGAGGTGCGGCAACCGCGTTCATCCCGGCGCCATGGACGGGCGGGCCGCGCGGCGAAAGCGCTCCGAATCGAGATGGACCCGGATGGGTGCCGCCGTGGTTTTCGCGCTCATCATCCTGCTTCCCGTGCTTCTGGTAGCCGCTATCCTCGCACTGATTTGGCGGATGCTCTGAGAGGGGATCCATGCAGCAACCGATCTGGGAGGACGCGCAGCGGGCCCGCGAGCGGATCGGCCGAGACCTCCACAGAACCCCCATGGTCGGCTCCGAGACGCTCAGCCGCTTGACGGGTCACCGTGTCTTCCTCAAACTCGAGAATCTGCAGAAAACCGGATCGTTCAAGCCCCGCGGCGCGCTCAACCACATGGCTTCGCTTCCTGTGGAGACTCGACGCCGAGGCGTGGTGAGCATTTCCGCGGGGAATCACGCCCAGGGGGTCGCCTATGCCGCGAGGGTCCTCGGGATCCAGGCGACCGTCGTCATGCCCGAGACCGCCTCCCGCACCAAGGCGGAGGCTGCTCGGGGCTACGGGGCGGAAGTGATTCTCCATGGCGATGTCGCGGCGGCGTTCTCGAAGGTGCGGGAGCTCGAGCAGGATCGGGGCCTGCATTTCGTGCACCCGTTCGACGATCCCAAGGTAGTGGAGGGCCAGGCGACGCTGGGGATGGAAATCGTCGAGGACCTGCCCGATGTGGACGCCGTGGTCGCGGGGATCGGCGGGGGCGGACTCATTTCCGGGGTTGCCTGGGCCGTCAAGACGCTGCGTCCCAACGCCAAGATCATGGGGGTGGAGCCCGAGGGAGCCGACACGATGTTCCGCAGCCGCCAGGAGGGAAAAGCCGCGCGCATCGAGAAGACGAATACCATCGCCGACGGTCTCGCCGCTCCCTTCGCCGGAGAGCTCAACTTTCAGCTCGTCCAGCGTTACGTGGAGGATCTGGTGCGAGTCAGCGATGAGGAGATTCTCGCGGGGATGCGACTTCTCTTCGAGAGGTGCAAGACCGTGGCGGAGCCGGCGGGCTCGGCCGCGGTGGGAGCGCTCGTGGCGCAAAAGCTGTCGCTCAAGCCGAACAGCCGCGTGTGCTGCGTCGTGAGCGGAGGAAACATCGGCATAGAGAAGATCGCGGAGTGGTTTCGCCCCTCGCCGTGACCCCCCCCCAACTCTTCAGCGCGCGGAGCCCGGCTTCCTTTCCGCCAGTTGCCTCGCCTGCCGGACGACTTCCTCGGCCGTGATGTTGAATTGCTTGAATAGGGTTTCCGCGGGAGCGGAAGCTCCAAACCGATGCATCCCCACGAAGGTCCCTGCCGCTCCCGTATAACGCTCCCATCCCATGGAGACTGCGGCCTCCACGGCCACCCGGCACGTGACGCCGGGAGTCAGAACGCCTTCCCGATATTCCCGCGACTGCTTTTCGAAAAGCTGCCAGGAAGGAAAGCTCACCACACGGGCGGGACTCGAGCCCTGCCCCCCTTCCAGCAGTTTCTGAGCCTGAAGAGCCACCGACACCTCCGACCCCGAAGCCAGTAGGATCACCTTGGGATCCCCTCCACGGGCTTCGGAAATCACGTAGGCTCCTCGCTCCACCAGGGACGCCGAGGGAAAGGTGCTGCGGTCCAGTACCGGGAGCTTCTGACGCGACAGGATCAGGGCGACCGGTCCGCCTGAATGGCGAACAGCAATCTTCCAGGCCTCGACCGTCTCGGTCGCGTCGGCGGGGCGGATCAAGAGGAGGTGCGGGATGGCGCGAAGCGCCGCCAGGGTTTCCACGGCCTGGTGCGTGGGGCCATCTTCTCCCAGCCCGATGCTGTCATGAGTGAAGACATAGATAGGACGAATCTCCATCAACGCCGCGAGGCGGATGGAAGGTCGCATGTAATCCGAGAAGACGAGGAAGGTGCCCCCGTAGGGGACGAGCCCCGACAACGCCATGCCGTTCATCATCGAGCCCATGGCATGCTCCCGAACGCCGAACCAGATGCTGCGTCCCTGATAGTTCTCGGACGACAAGTCGGGGAACCCTTTCGCGTAGGTCTGCGTGGAGCCTCCGAGATCGGCCGAGCCTCCCAGGAGCTCCGGGATCGTGGCGCACAGCGACACAATCACTTTGCCCGACGCCTCCCGGGTGGCCATCGGCTTGTCGCTCCCTCCGAATGCCGGGAGCTTGGTGTCCCATCCCTCCGGAAGCCGACCTTTCCAGATCCGTTCCAGCTCCGCCGCCTCCGACGGATAGGATTCTCGGTAGCGCGCCAAGTTCTGCTCCCATTCGCTTCTCATCCCCGCGCCCCGGTCCAGCGCTTGCCGGAAATGCCCGAGCGCCTCGGGTGGAATCAGGAAAGTCGCGTCTTCGGGCCAGCCCAGAGCCCTCTTCGTGAGCCGAACCTCCTCGGCCCCGAGGGGTGATCCATGCGCTTCCGCGGAATCCTGCTTGTGGGGACTGCCGTGGCCGATGTGCGTCCGCGCCAGAATCAGGGACGGGCGGGATGTCTCGTCCACGGCCTCCCGCAGGGCGCTTTCGATCGAATCGAGGTCGTCGCCGTCGATCGAGCGCGTGTGCCAGCCGTAGGCCTCGAAACGCTTTCCCACGTCTTCCGTGAAGCACTTGCGGGTCGGTCCATCGAGGCAGATGGAGTTCTGATCGTAGAGATAGATGACGTTGCCGAGCTTCAGGTGGCCCGCCAGGGAGGCGGCTTCGCTCGAGATCCCCTCCATCAGGTCGCCGTCGCTCACCAGCCCGAAAACCCGATACTCCACGATCGGCAGGTCGGGCCGGAGAAAGCGGGCGGACAGGTAGCGCTGCGCGAGCGCCATTCCGATCCCGTTTCCGAATCCCTGTCCCAGGGGACCGGTGGTGGTCTCCACGCCTGGCGCCGCTCCGCGCTCCGGGTGTCCCGGAGTCCGACTTCCCCATTGCCGGAATTGCTTGATCTCCTCCAGCGGCAGGTCGTAGCCCGTGAGATGCAGGAGAGAGTAGAGCAGCATCGAGCCATGGCCTGCCGAAAGGACGAACCGATCGCGGCACGGCCAGGTGGGATGCGCGGGGTCGTATCGAAGAATCCGTGTCCAGAGGACGTAGGCCATGGAGGCCGCCCCCATCGGAAGGCCGGGATGCCCCGATTGCGCCTTCTCGACGGCATCCATGCTCAGCGTTCGAATGGTGTTGATGCAAAGGCGGTCGAGGTCCGGGGAGGGATGCATGCCGACTCCTGAGCGTGCGGTGACCGATTGAGGCGCTTATGGTAGCACAGCCCTCTGCGCTCCCAAGCCCGGCGCTCCTCCCGGGAGCTGGCTGGGAACTTTTTCTCCGTCCCCTGCGTAAGGTGAAATGGAAACCGAACGAACAGGAGGAATCGATGCATCGGAATCGACTGTTTCTACGCCTCGCTCTGATCGCCCTGTCCATCCCCACGACCCCCGTAGCGGCCGCCGAGGTCACCCGCACGATTCGAATGGAGCTTTCGACCCAGGCCGCCCACGCGTTCGCCGTCGAGAACCTTGCCGGCACCATGCGAGTCGCGACCGGAAACGGCGACAAGGTCGTGGCGGTGGCCACGGTCCATGCCGAAAGCGGTTCGCTCGCCGGCAAGATGCGCTTCGAGCAGGTCACCGGAGAGAAAGGTCTGCCAACCTTGCGCGTCATCTATCCCCTCGGACAGCACGAGACTGTGCGCTACCGGCAGTCGCGTGCCCATGGCGACGGCGGGGGATTCCTTGAAGGCCTGTTCGGCGGATACTCCAGCGTCAAGTACGCAGGCAAGACGGTACGGGTGAGCGACAGCTCCGGTGTCCTCATGTATGCCGATGTCGAGGTCCAGATTCCGGAAAGAGGCGCGAAGGGGACGTTTCGCAACCTGGTGGGCAAGATTAGGGGATCCCGGCTGAACGGCGACCTTCTTTTCGATTCGGCGAGCGGCGACATCGACCTGGACGGGGTGGAGGGTGACGTGCGATCCGACACGGGCTCGGGGAACGTCAAGGCCTCGGGAATCAAGGGAACGTTCCGGTGCGATACGGGGAGCGGGGACTGCGCGCTGACCGGCTTCCAAGGTGAGGAGATCCGCTGCGACGTCGGCTCGGGCGACATCCGCCTGAAATCCCTGGAGGCGCGGAGGATTTCCGCCGACACCGGCTCGGGAAACGTGCGCGCGGAGCATGCCGACGTGGAGACCTTCGACGCGGACACCGGCAGCGGAGACGTCCTCCTGGAGGCCGTCGGATCGCGACTGGCGCGTATCAATGCCGACACGGGCAGCGGAGATGTCGTGATCCGAATGGATCCGAAAGCCTCCTTCGAGGCCCTCGCCGACCAGGGAAGCGGTGAGATGACCGTGGGCTACAAGGATGCGCGACCGATCCTCAAGGGACGGGAAGTTGTGGGCTACCGGCGCGGCGAGTCCAAGATCCGCATCAACGTCTCCACGGGCAGCGGGGATCTCGACATCCAGCCGTCCCATTGAATTCTTGACTCGAATGTGGTCTCCTTCTCCGGTTTTCGCTCTCTTCCGGCCCAGCGATTGTCCGTCGCGAGGTTTTCATGGCCCGCCGCCGCATGCGCTACCCTCCTCCGGGCACGTCTCCCGGATCCTTGCGCTCCCACGACGTCAACGATTCGAGTGTCACCATCCAGCTGATTGATTACGGCGCAGATTCCCTTCAGGAGAAGGAAGTTTCCGCGCTGGAAGAGTGCTTCCCCTTCCGGGACCGTTCCACGGTGACCTGGATCAACGTGAATGGCTTGCAGGACGTGGAGATCCTTCAAAGGCTTGGAAATCATTACGGATTGCATCCGCTGGCGCTCGAAGACGTGCTCAACACGGGGCAGCGACCCAAGCTCGAAGCGTACAACGACCATTGCTTCGTCGTGCTCAAGGAGGTCCATCTCGGCAAGGATGGACTGCAAGCGGAGCAGATGAGCCTGTTCCTCGGAAAAGGCTGGGTCATCACGCTGCAGGAGAGGAGCGGCGATCCGTTCGAGCCCGTGCGCCAGCGCATTCGCGACGCCAAGGGGCGGATCCGAAAAATGGGCGCCGACTATCTCGCATACGCGCTGATCGACGCGCTCGTGGATGGGGCTTTTCCCCTTCTCGAGGAGCTGGGAGAGCGAATCGAGAAGATGGAAGGAAAGCTGATGTCCAACCCCACGCGTCGGACCTTGCAGGAGATCCATGCGACCCGGCGGCTGCTGCTCTACCTCCGTCGAGTCGCCTGGCCGCAGCGGGAAGTGATCCACCAGCTCGCGCGGGAGGATTCCGAGCTCATCGCCCCGGAGACGCGCATCTATCTCCGGGACTGTTACGACCACGCGGTGCAGATCCTGGATCTCGTCGAAACCTACCGGGATCTTTCCACGGGCATGCTGGACCTCTATATTTCCGGCGTGAGCAACAGGCTCAATGAGGTCATGAAAGTGCTGACGGTCGTGTCCACCATCTTCATTCCGCTCACCTTCATCGTGGGAATCTACGGGATGAACTTCAATACCCACGCCAGCCCATGGAACATGCCGGAGCTGAATTGGCCCTGGGGCTATCCCGCCGTCCTCGGAGTGATGGCCTGCGTCGTCGCGGGCATGCTGCTTTACTTTCGCCGCAAGCACTGGCTCTAGGCGAGCGGCTCCTTCTCAGCGCTTTCCCGCTTCGAACTCCTCCGCCAGGCCGACCTCGTACGGGCTGCCGATGAAGATGGGCACCCGCTCGTGGAGCATGCTCGGCGTGACTTCGAGGATCGGCCCCCGTCCCGTGGAGGCTTTGCCTCCGGCCTGCTCCACAATTCTCGCCAGCGGAGCGCATTCATAGAGCAGGCGCAGCTTGCCATGGGGCTTCTTCGGGTCTCTTGTGTCTTTAGGATAAAGGTAGATCCCCCCTTCCAGGAGGATGCGGTGGACGTCGGTGACGAGACAACCGCTATAGCGCGCAGAGTAGGGCCTCCCATCCGAGGCATCCGGGGTTTGGAGATAATCCAGGAAGCGCCGCGTGCCAGGATGATAGAAGGCTCGCTGCCCCTCGTTCGTGGCATAGACCTTTCCACGCGTTGGAATCCGCAGGGAGCGCGTCACGAGGAGGAAGCCTTCGCTTGCGGGATCCAGGCAGAAGTAATGCGCGCCCGAGCCCGTGGTCAGGACGAGCGAAGTGGCAGGTCCATAGTTCAGGTAGCAGGCCGCGGCCAGGCTGGCCCCCTTTTGAAGGAGGGTTTCTCCGGAGGATGCGCCCGTGGGAGGGCTGGATTGGATCGACAGGATCGATCCGACGCTGGCTCCCGTGTCCACGTTGGATGAGCCGTCGAGCGGGTCGAAGAGGACGCTGTAAGCTGCGTCCGGCGAAAGAACCAGCGCCTCGTCCATCTCCTCGGAGGCGACCCGTGCCACTCCTCCTGCTTCCCTGAATGTCTCGACCAGGATCTCGTTGGACCGAACATCCATCTTCTTGACGACCTCGCCCTGGACGTTGGTTCCGCCGGTGGCCCCCGTGATCCCCGAGAGCCCGGCCCGGCGGAGCTCCCGGGAGATTTGAACTCCTCCTCGGGCGGCACTCATCAAGACCGCCGCCAGCTCATCGGGTATGCCCGAGCTTTCCAGAAACCTAGGAAGATGGGTGCCTGGTCTCACGATGAAACCTCCTTCTTGCGCTCCCGTCAGTGGAGAGCTTCACGCGGCGGGAGCTCCCGGTGCCATGGGGTCCTGGACTGGTAGTCCTTGGCAATCCCAAGGAGTCGGTTCTCCTCCCCGGCCCGTCCCACGAACTGGATGCCCAGCGGGAGATGCCCGGCGCCGAAGCCCATCGGCACCGAGACGGCGGGAACTCCGCAGCAGTTTCCCGCTCCTCCCACCGGATCGTCTCCCGCGAAGACCTCCTCGAGATTCGCCTCCAGGGGCGATGCTACTCCGGGCAAGGTGGGCGCGACCAGGGCGTCGAACTTCGACAAAACCTCGTCCAGGGCTCGCTGCAGCCTGGCTCTCAGGCGCAAGGCGCGCAGGTAGTCCCGTGCGGCCACCATCGTGCTGGAATACCCTCCGAGCCGCGATCCCGGGTCCGCGAGCTCCGCGACGCGACCCGATTCGATCAAATCCTCGAAGGCGCTCGCCACCTCCGCCACGATGAGGGTCCCGGCGGTTGCGCCGAACGGCAGGTCCGGCAGGGTGACGTCCTGCAGGGTCGCCAGCGCCCCGAGCTCCCGCAGGGCCGCGTCGAAGGCACCGGGGACTTCCGGCTCGGTCTTTTCCCAGGCCTTGCGGACGACACCGATGCGCCACTTCCCCTTTCTCGCCGGCGGCGCGTAGCTCCAAGACGATGGGATCGTCGTGGCATCCGCCTTGTCCGGACCCGCGATGTGCGACAGGACGAGCCCGCAGTCGTCCACCGCGCGAGCCATGACCCCGATCTTGTCCATGGTCCAGGAGAGCGCCATGGCCCCATGCCGGCTCACCCGGCCGTAGGTGGGACGGATTCCCGAGATGCCGCACATGGACGAAGGCGTCGTGATCGATCCCCAGGTCTCGGTCCCGATCGCGAAGCCCACCATACCGCCGGCGACGGCGACGCCCGAGCCGCTCGAAGACCCTCCGCTCCAACGTGCTGGGTTCCAGGGGTTCTTCCCGGCGCCCGTGAGGGACGCGGAGGCGTAGCGATAGCCCATGCCTCCCGCCAGCTCCACCATGGCCAGCTTTCCCAGCAGCACGGCGCCCGCCTTCTCGAGACGATCGATCACGGTCGCATCGTAGGTGAACACCTGGTCCTTGTAAGGCGTGGCGCCCCAGGTCGTGGGGATGCCGTTGGTGGCCAGTAAGTCCTTCGCGCCGTAGGGAACTCCGTGAAGCTTGGAGCGGATCTTCCCCGCGCGCAGCTCCTTCTCCGCACGGCGTGCTTGCTCGAGCGCCAGCTCGCGCGTCACCGTGACCACCGCTCCGAGTTTCCGCCCGGGTCCCTCCAGCTTCTCCAGATAGGCCTCCGCCAGCTCCACGGGCGAGATTTTCCTGGACCGTATCCGCTCTCCCAAATCCCGGGCGGACGCGAAGAGAACGCCGGGCTCAAGCATGATCTCCCCTCCAAGCCCGGAAGACGAAAGCGGGCTCGTCGGAATTCTCAAGGGGGACCTTCCGGAGAATGGCTGCGCCTTTGAGACCGCTATCGAGCGCGCGGGTGATCTCTTTCATCGCGTCGTCGTTCAGCCTGGAGCCATAACGGAGCTTGACGATGGCCGCCAGGGCGACCGCCTCCGCGGAAGGGGCCGCGGAGCTCTCGGCGGGCTTCGCTTCCTGCAAGGGGGTCGCGGGCTTCTGTTGGGGAATGGCCTTGGCCAAGGACGGCACCAACGACAGGCCTGCCACGGCGACCGCTACCCTGCCAAATTCACGACGACTCAGACCGGCCAGTTTCTTCTCCATCGCACGACGACTCCAAGAATTGGAGAGCGATTCGTTAAGGGGATTCACCTTTCTCGAAGTCCTTTCCATCGTTCCTTGAAACACGGGGTCAACGATCTTTCTTGGGGAGCTCCTTGGGCGCGAGTCTCAAGGCGGAATCGTAGAAGCGCCGTGCGCGGACCGGATTGTTGGGCTCGGCGGCATGCAGGAAGAATC
>DASYRY010000315.1:0-19186 GCA_036004025.1 Candidatus Polarisedimenticolia bacterium
GTTCCGGGGAATGGAGGGAGAGTAAGCCTCTTCGTTCTTCCGGCGGATGGCCCGGAAAAAGTTGATCCCCATCGTATTCTCCGCTCCCGGCGTGAATCGAAGGTTGAAAAAGGGAAGCTTGATCTCCGCGGTCCATCCCAGGTCATCCACCCGGGTCGCCACTTCCCAGACCGCATCCCACCGATCGTCGAAGATCCTTCCCTCGTCGAAAACCTGGGAGTCGTTGCGAACGCCCGCGGGGTTGGTCGAGAACCAGAATCCGTCGCGCCCATTGTTCGAGGAGTCGACGGAGAAGGCGAACTGGTCGTCCCCCAGGATACCCTCGCTGTCCCTCTGCATCGTCCAGGCGAGGATCCCGGAGGGGTCCGAGTCGAAGAACCGGATCCCCAGGTAGAGGTTGTGCGCGTCGTAGGCGAGTCGCACCTCGGTCCTCTCGGTGGGGGGCGCCTTGTCCACGGGGAGCTGCTGCACGAAATCGTCGATCACGGGAGCCTCGCGCCATAGCGATTCATCAAGGAGACCGTCCAGGACGGGCGGCGAGTCGGTGCGCATCGGCTGGAAGGGAATGGGAGAAGGAGCAAGCGATTCTTCGGCCCGCGGGGGCGAGATCCACGACGAGACGCTCCAGGCCGCCAGGGTGGAGAGGGCGAGGAGGAATCGGCGCGGTCCTCGTGCCGGATGCTGGGGGGTGAACATCCAAGCCACGAATCGGCTCTCCGGATCGAAGTCGCGCATTCTAGCATACGAGGGCGGCGCCGCGGGACGGTTCCGGCTGCGGCGAAGGCCTGCTCCTTGGGTGCGGCGATGGGAGCGTTTCCTTGACAGGGCGATTGGGCGGGATTATAGTTTATAGCGACGATATATATAGTCTTTATATATCGCGACCGGAGGGTCACCATGGGCCGGAGCAAGCGCGAGATGCCAGGGCGGAAGCTCTTGAGGAGCTTCACGGTCACGCGCCGCGAGATCGAGATGCTGGAGGCGATCGCCTCCTACCATGGCTTCTCGAAGAGCGCGACCCTCACCAGTCTCATCAAGAAAGAGTTCTGGAGAATCTTCCCTCGCGGGACGAAGAGCGTACGGCCCGATCCCGGGGCGAAAATTCTGGAGTGAAGCCATGTCCCTGGTCGCCACACAACGAAACGCTCCCCCCGCCTATGCGCGCGTGAATGAAGAACGAAATCGCCTGCTCGGCCAGGAGATTCGTCGCCTCGCCGCCGAGCGAAAGGCGCTGCTCTTGGCGCACAATTACCAGCTTCCGGAGGTCCAGGACGTCGCCGATTTCGTGGGCGACTCGCTGGGCCTCGCGCTCGAGGCGCAAAGAGATCCGCGCACGACCCTGATCTTCTGCGGCGTCCATTTCATGGCCGAATCGGCCAAGATTCTCAATCCCGCGAAGAAGGTGCTTCTCCCTAGCCTGGCCGCCGGCTGCTCGCTCGCCGATTCCATCACCGCCGAGTCTCTGGAGGATTGGAAGGAGCGGTATCCGGAGCACGCGGTAGTCACGTACATCAACTCCTCCGCGGAGGTGAAGGCCCTTTCCGACATCTGCTGCACTTCGGCCAATGCCGTCTCGGTGATCCGCAGCCTTCCGAGCGCGAAGATCCTGTTCACGCCGGACCGGAACCTGGGTCGGTGGATCGCCCGGCAGGTCCCGGAGAAGGAGATCGCCATCTACGACGGATGCTGCCCCACGCACGACGTGCTGCGGGGCACGGACGTCGACGCCGACAAGCGCCGGCGCCCGGAGGCCGTCGTCATCGCCCATCCCGAATGTCGCGAGGACGTCCTCGCTCTGGCCGATGAGATCTGCTCCACGACCGGCATGGCGGACGCGGTGGCGCGGCACCCGGAGGCGCAGACCTTCATCGTGGCCACGGAATGGGGATTGGTCCACCAGCTCAAGAGGCGGTTTCCCGACAAGGAGTTCATCGTGGCCGACGGATGCATCGGCTGCCGGCTGCACTGCCCTTACATGAAGATGAACGATCTCGATTCGGTGCTGCGGGCGCTCAAGGAAGATTGTTTCGAGATCCAGGTCGATCCCGAGGTCGCCTCACGCGCCCGGCGGGCTCTCGAGCGGATGATGGCGGTTCCCCGAGACCGGTGAGCCGGGCGGGAGGGGAGAGCTCAGCGAAGCTTCTTGAGCTCGTCCAGGACGACCTGGTTGTCGGGCTGGAAGCTCATCGGGTTGACGGAGGTGTAGCGGATCACGCCCTGCTTGTCGATCAGGAACAAAGCCCGCTCGGGAAATCCTTCCTCGCGAAGCACGCCATACTTTCTCGCCACTTCGCCATGCGGATAGAAATCGCTCAGCACGGGAATGCTCACGCCTCCGAGAGACTCCACCCATGCCCGGTGGGCCGGCACGTGACCGACGCCAAGGGCGAGGACCTGGCAGTTGGCGGCTTCGAATTGGGCGAGATCGTCCCGATAGGAAGGAATCTGGCTCGAGCAGACCGGGGTGAAGGCGAAAGGAAAGAAGGCGAGCAGAACGTTCTTCACTCCCTTGAACTGAGAAAGCGTCACCTCGGCCCCGTCGTAGTTCTTGAGGGTGAAATCAGGAGCGGGGGTGCCGGACGAAAGTGGGGCCATGCGGTTCTCCTTGAAGCCTCTTCGATGCCGGGCGCCTGCATGATTCGCAAGGCACGCATTATACCGCAGGGATCATCCGCCGGACCGGCTCCCCCGGACGCCTCCCGGCAACGGGATCTCCTCCTGGATGGCCAGCGCAAAGCGCAGTGCTTCGAGCGCTCCTTCTTCATGGAAAAAATCGTGAAGGAATCCCTCGAGGATGGGATCCGGTCCGCGCGGAAGCTGGATCCGCAGAGAGAACTCGGCTCCACGCCCGAGTCCCAGCTTTCTCTGGTGCAGGCAGGCATAGGGGAACGTCCCGCGCGCGAGGTGATCCTCGAGCAGCGTGCGCAGCGCGGCGCGAAAGATCTCGTAGGCAATGGTGCCGGGAGCGCCGGGTTTCTCGAAGTAAAGCACCGCCCACTGTCCCGCCTCCTCCCTCCTCGAGCCCAGCTCCATCACACGATTGCGCAGGATGAATCCCACGCCCGAGACGGCGCGAATCTGTTTGCCGTGAACACCCCGGTCGATTCCGACCATGTCGCGGACGGCGATTTCGATGAAGTCGAGCGCCGGGCTCCCGGAAAGGTAGAACTCGGTCTCCTGCATCGTTCCGGGCTTACCGGGAGCGAAGCCGAGTCCCTCCAGATACTTTTTGCCTTCGGGCAGGTGTCGGAGGAGAGCGGGGCCTCCGAGATCGGGGAAGAGGAATCGGTACTGCCGCGAATCCAGAGGCGGATACCGCCCGGGGTCCGCTTGAGGCCGGAGAGAATCGTCCGACCCCGGACGGCCCGCCTCGAACTCCCGGAGAGCTTCGGCGAGCCGGTGGGTCTCGCGATGCACGAGGCCGTGCAAGACGAGAAGATTCTCGGTGTATTCGGCGTCGGAGAGGTCTCCCCAGGCCTGGCTGAGGATGCTGTAGATCTGGACGGGCGGGTGGTGCAATCGCCTTATCGATTCCTGCAGGTCGCTCATGTCGCCGACACCCGGGAGGGCGCGCTTCCCGCCGCAGGCCCGGCCCGCAGACGATCGAGCGCCCACTGCGCGTGCTCTCGGACGAGAGGATCCGGAAGCAAAAGCGCCTCTCGAAGAGGCTCCACCGCGCGAGGATCCGCCGAGTTGCCCAAGGCGACCGCGACGTTACGCAGGAACCGGCTCCACCCCGTCCGCCGCAGGGCGGTGCCCGCGAAGCGCCGGTTGAATTCGTCGCGCGACATCCGCATGAGCTCCGCCAGATGCAGCGCGTCCCGGGGACCCGCCAGCTCCGCATCGCCGGGGGAGGGATCCTGATTCCACGGACAGACCTCCTGGCAGACATCGCAGCCGAAGACCCAATCGCCCATGCTTTCCCTGAGGTCCTCGGGAATCGGACCCCGGTGCTCGACCGTGAGGTAGGAGATGCAACGGCGCGCGTCCAGAACGTAAGGCTCCGGAAAGGCCTGGGTCGGACAGGCCTCCAGGCATCGCGTGCAGGTTCCGCATCGATCGGTGATTGGCGTCTCATCGGGATCCAGCTCCAGCTCCGTGAGCAGCTCGCCGACGAAGAACCAGGATCCCGATTCGTGGTCGATCAGATTCGTGTGCTTCCCCTGCCAGCCCAGGGCCGCCCCGGCGCCCCAGGCTTTCTCCAGCACCGCTCCGGTATCGACGACGGGGCAGGATCGAGCCCCCGGGATGATCCCGCAGATGAAATCCGACAGTCGCGAGAGGCGCTCCTTCATGACGTCGTGGTAATCGGGCCCGCCCGCGTAGCGCGAGACGCGCGCCTGCATCGGGCCCGCCGCAGGGGGCTCGGCATCATAGGGAAGGGCGGTGAGGATGAGGCTCCGAGCCCAGGGAGCCAGGTGCGTCGGGTCCGAGCGCTCCTCCCAGCGATCGCGCATCCACGCCATCGTTCCCGCGTAATCGCGATCGAGCCATTCCCGGAGCCGCTGCGCGGAAGCGTGCCGTCGTGCCGCGGCGAATCCGACGCGGGAGAATCCCAGCCGCTCGCACTCGCGGCGAATGTCTTGCTTGAGATTCATGGGTTGGACTCCGCCCCGGATGATACCACCGGCGGGCGTTTCAGGTCTTCCGGCGCTTCGCGGCGGCGGCGCTTCGCGCGTGCGCAGGTGCCTGTCGCGCCTTGCGTCCATCGAGGGAGAGCGGGGGATGGGGGATCCAGACCTCGTCGCTGACCCGCTCGACGACGATGAGATGATCCGCGAACCAGCGCTTCTCGCTGGCTTTTTCGAAGAGCCTTCGCGCCAGCGCCATGGCTCGCGGCAGGCGCGCCGCATCGAGGGACTGGCCGAGGGTCAGGTGGGGGACGTAGGGGAAGGCTTCGTGACCTTTGAGGGCGCCTGCGGCCAGCCGGCGATGCAGCCGTCCCAGGGGAGCGGTCCCGCGCTGCAGGCCCGCGAAGACCACGGGCATCACCGGGCTGAAGGTGCCGATCCGCCCCAGGACGATGCGGATGGGATGGGTCGCCCTCGCCACGCGCGCCACCGATTCGTAGATGCGGCGGCGGGTCTGGAAGACTTCGCGGGGAGGCAGCACCGTCACGTGAGGTCCGATTCGGGAGAAGTTCGGGTCGTAACTGCGCCGGATACGGTTGGCGAGCCGCGAGACGTCCTCAGGCACCGACAGCACCACGCCGATGACACGTCCCCTGCGGGTCACCCCTCGCTCCGCCCGGACATCGTCACCGTGTAGCCCGCCTCTTGAAGCCGCCGGGAAATCAGGACTCCGTGCCCCGCATCTCTCGTCTCGAGCAGAATCTCCAGCTCGGTCCCTTCCAGAGGCAGCTGCCACCCCGCACGGTAGTGTTTGACGTCCAGGACGTTCGCTCCCTGGGACGCGAGCACGGCGAGAACCTTCGCGAGCTGTCCAGGCTTGTCCACGATTCCTACCCGCAGCAGCAGGAGCCTCCCTTCGTGGGTGAGCCCCCGCTCCAGCATCCGGATGAAAAAGTTGGTGTCGATGTTGCCGCCGGAGAGGACCAGGGAAACCGGCTTCTCTCCCACACGAATCTTCCCCGAGAGAAGCGCCGCCACGCCGACGGCTCCCGCCGCCTCGACCACGAGCTTGGATTTCTCCATGAGGACCACGATGGCGCGGCTAATCTCCTCATCCTCCACCGTCACCAGCTCGTCCACCTTCTCGCGGATGATCTCGAAGGGCAGATCTCCCACGCGACCGACCCGGATCCCGTCGGCAATCGTCTTCGGAGCCGGGAGCGTCACGGGGTGTCCCGCCTCCAGAGCGAGGACGGCGGAGGGGCAGCCGGCGGCCTGGACCCCCACCACGCGCACGCGCGGCAGAACACCCTTGCAGGCCAGCGCGATGCCGGCGATGAGCCCTCCGCCTCCCACGGGGACGACGATCGTGCCGCAATCGGGAAGATCCTGGACGATCTCGAGCCCCACCGTGCCCTGGCCGGCGATGATCTTCGGGTCGTCGTAACCGTGGATGAACGTGAGGTGGCGGCGCGCCCCTTCTTCCTTCGCGAAGGCGAGCGCCTCGTCCACGCTGCCGCCATGAAGGATCACCTCGGCGCCGGCGGAGGCGGTGCGCTGTACCTTGTTGATGGGCGTCACCTCCGGCATGACGACCGTCGCCCGAAGCCCGAGCAGCTGGGACGCGAGCGCCACTCCCTGGGCGTGGTTCCCCGCGGAGGCGGCGATGACTCCCGCGCGCTTTTCCTCCTCGCCGAGTGACGTCAGCTTGTGACAGGCGCCGCGAAGCTTGAACGAGCCGGTGCGCTGGAGGTTCTCGGGCTTGAGATGGACCGAGCCACCGAGAAGCTGGCTGAGGGTGTAGGAGTAGAGGTGGGGGGTCGGGCGGACGAACCGCTCCACGACGCGCGCGGCAGCCTGAACGTCTTTCAGGTCGATCATGCTCCCTCGATCTAAAAAGAGCAGCCGAGTATAGCGAAATGAAGGACCCGGGGTCGACCGCTCACGGAAGGAGAAGTCGGGGCGGAGGAACCTGCGCGGGAGTGTCGAAATCCTCGAGGACCGCCGGATCGTCGCACGGCAGTTCCAGACGGCTTGCGGTGGCGTGCACCACCGCGCGCGCGCCCACATCGAGGGGCGCCCGCCGCAAGGCATGAAACATGGAAGCGGAGAACAGAGCAGGATGGCCCCGCTTCCCCTGATAGACGGGCACTACGAGCGGATGGTTGGAGAGAGCCTGGATCATCCTCCGGAGGGTTTCGATCGCCACGCGGGGCGAGTCCACGGGTGCGAGGAAAAGAGCGTCGACCTCCCCTTCGGCGAGCGATTCCAGTCCGCAGTGGATGGAGGAAAGCTGCCCTCTCGAGGGATCCGGGTTGATCACGACGCGCAGCAGGCTGAGCTTCACGGCGAGCCCGATTTCCTGCGCCGAGTCTCCCAGCACCGCGAGAATCGGGCCGACGCCCGCGGCGCAGAGCCGGCCGGTGAGAACTTCGAGGAAGGTCCCTCCTTCAAGAGGAAGGAGCGCCTTGGGTCGACCCATCCGGCGCGAATCACCTGCCGCCAGGATGAGGGCGCCGATTCTCGTCGGCCTGTGATGGCTCATGCCACCGGCACGAGCTCTGCGGCACGCCGTGCCAAGGGCCCCAGGATCCGTGGGTCGTCGCCACGCAGCTCTCGCAGCGCTCCGGAGATGAGGTGGCGGGCGGCCTTCTTGCGCCAGCCCAGCGAGAAATCGGTGTTGTCCAGCGGCTTGGCCAGCCCGGCGGCTTCCTGAGCGACGGCCTCGATCTCGTCATCCGCGAGAATCCCCCCCACGAGTCGTGACGCGGCGTCGGCAACTCGCGGAAGGGAGGCCACCGAGCCGAGCACCAAGCGGGCCGATTCCACTGTTCCCCGTGAGTTTCTCAGGACCCACGCGGCCACCGAGAGGACCGGGAAGTCGAACGATCCGCGCCGGCGCAGCTTCCAATACGTGCTTTTCTCTCCCGCCGCGGGAACGGGAATGAGGATCCTGCTGAGAATCTCGCCGGGCTTCAGGGTCAAATAGGCGATTCCATCGTCACGGTAGAGTCCGTGCACCGGAAGGGTCCTCGCTCCCTCGCGACTGGCGAGCTCCACCTCCGCGCCCAAGGCGACCAGGGCGGGGGCCGTGTCGGTGGAGGAGACGGCCCAGCAGCGCGGACTCCCGGGGGCCACCCAGCAGATTTCTCCGTCCTTCTTCATGCAGAAGTCGATGGCTTTGCGCCACTCGTACCCCTGATCGTAGTAGTTGCAGCGGGTGTCGAGGCAGAGATTCCCGCCCAGAGTGCCCATGTTTCTCAGGTGGGGCGTGGCCACCTGCGCCGCGGCCTTGAACAGGGCCCCGAGCCGCTCGCGGACCTCCGGCCGCGCCGTGATCCCGGCCAGAGTGGTCATGGCGCCGACGCGCAGCCGGTCTCGATCCGATGAAAACTCGCGCAGCGACGCCACGTTCCGCAGCGAGACGACGCACTCCGGCGTCTGCTGACGGCGCTTCATGTTCGGCACGAGATCGGTGCCCCCCGCGAGCAGCATGGTCGCGGGTCCCGAATCCTGGAGTGACGCGCAGGCCTCGTGGAGCGTTTTCGGCGAGAGATACCGGAATCGAGGACAGCGCATCATCGCAGCACCTCAGGCGGCTGGCTCGCGGGAGAGCTCGAGGGGACGCCCCGTCTCGCCTCCGGAGTGCTGGGATGTGGAGGGAGCCCTGTCGGGGCGACGTCCGGCGCGACGATGGCATCATCTTTCCTGCGCCGCGGCTTCTCGTTGGCGGCCGTGCCGTCCCCACCTTCCGCCGGAGGCGCGACTCTCAGCGCTTCGGGCCAGTCGATCCTCGGAAAATCGCTCGGACCGAAGCGGCGCGACTTCCTGTCCGCCATGGCCCGCAGCACCTTTTCCGGGGTGATCGGCACCTCGTCCACGCGAATTCCGACCGCGTCGTAGACGGCATTCGCCAGCGCGGGCATCACCGGGAGCAGCGGGCCTTGTCCGACCTCCTTGGCTCCAAAGGGTCCGGCCCCGTCCGGCTGTTCGACCAAGTAGGTGACCACGTCCGGCATCTCCAGAGTCGTGGGGCTCTTGTATTCCAGCAGAGAGGGATACTTGTGCACCAGGGCTCCGCTCAGATGCTTCGGAAGGCGGCGGTAGGCCATCTCTTCCAAGAGCGCCTCCCCGAGGGCCATGTAGACCGAGCCCTCGACCTGCCCGCGCGCCAGGACCGGATTCAAGGCGCGGCCGATGTCGTGCGCGATCCAGATTCTCTCCACCTCGACCCAGCCTGTCTCGGGGTGGACGCGCACCTCCGCCACGCAGGCCGAATAGGAGTAAGCGGGGGACGGCCCCACGCCGCCTCCTTTGTATTTGGCCTCCGATTCAGGCGGGCGGTACGAGCCGGTGGTCCCCAGCGTGCCGTGCTGGGCTTCCCCGATCTGCACGGCTTCCGCGAAAGGAACGCCCTTGTCGGGGTCCTCCGCGTCGAAGACGCGGCGTTGAGCGAAGACGACTCGCTCCAGGGGAATTCCCAGACGCCGGGAGACGGCGCTTGCGATCAGGTCCCGGGCGCGCTCGGCCGCCTGGATGGCGGCGTGGCCCATCATCAGCGTGACGCGGCTGGAGTAGGAGCCGAGGTCCACGGGCCCGAGGTCGGTATCGCCCGTGACGAGACGCAGATCGAAGGGATCGATTCCGAGCACTTCGGCCACCAGGTTCGCGAGGACGTCGTCGGAGCCCTGGCCGATCTCGGTCGCGCCGCAAAAGGCGGTCACGCGGCCGGAGCGGTCGAGCTGGAGCTGCACGCCCGAATGGGGGAGCGCATTCCAGTAGATGGGAAGGCCGGCGCCGCAGAGATAGGACGAGCAGGCCAGCCCCAGGCCCTGGCCGAACGGGAGCTTGCCGCGCCTGTCCTTCCACCCAGAGCCCTCGACCACGCGGTCGATGCACTCCCCGAGCCCGATGGTTCCGATACGCATGAAATTGGCCGTGAGGGAATTCGGCTTGGCGATTTGCATCTTGCGCAGCTCGGCGGGATCCTTTTCGAGCGCGACCGCGATTTTGTCGAGCTGGACTTCCTGAGCGAAGCGAGGCTGAGGGGTGCCGTGACCGCGCTTCGGGCCGCAAGGCGGCTTGTTGGTGAAGGCGCGGCAGCCTCGGAATCGGTAGCGCGGGACCTCGTAGGTGACGGTCTGCAGGGCGCCCGTATAGAAGGTGGACGCGACTCCGTACGATCCATACGCGCCTCCGTCCAGGAGAGTCTGGAGGTCCATCGCGACGATCCTCCCATCGGCCTGAACTCCCGTCCTGAGCTTCATGAGGACCGGATGGCGGCCGCGATGGCAGTAGAAGACCTCCTCCCGGGTCAGGCAGATCTTGACGGGGCGGCCCAGCAAGAGCGCCGCCTTGGCCACGACGATTTCGTGGTTGAACGGATCGCTCTTCCCGCCGAAGCCGCCCCCATTGGGGGTCGCGATGACGCGGATGTGCGCGGCGGGAATCCCCAGCACGCGCGCCAGGGCCCGGTGGACGTAGTGGGGGGTCTGCGTCGCGGACCACACAGTGAGCTTGCCGTCGGGATCCACCGCCGCGAGGGCGGCATGCTGCTCGATCGGCAGATGGGTGTTTCCCTCATAGAAGAAGACGTCCTCGAAGACGCTCTCGGCCGAGGCCATCGCGGCATCGACGTCCCCGAACTCCAGCGCGACCTTCTTGTGAATGTTTCCGTCACCGTAGGGCTGGATCTTCGGCTCGGGGGTTTCGAGCGCCTCCCGCGGAGAGGCGATGGTGGCAAGCGGCTCGTAATCGATCCGGATCCTGTCGAGCGCCTCGGACGCGGTCTGTTCGTCCACGGCGACGACCGCGGCCACCGGGTCTCCCACGAACCGGACCCGTTCGAGGCACAGCGCGTGCTCGTCCTGGCTCACGGGAAGGATGCCGTAGGGCGTGGGCATATCGCATCCGGTCAGGAGCAGCTTGACCCCGGGGTCAGCGGCGGCGCGCAGGTCGATGCGCAGGATTCTCGCATGGGGGTGAGGGGAGCGCAGCAGCTTGCAGTGGAGCATCCGGGGAAGGAACAGATCGTCGGCGAACCGGGTCTGTCCCGTCACCTTGGCCCGCGCGTCCACCCGCCGCCGGGGCTTGCCGACCACCGTGAAGCGTGCCTGGCGCTGCGCCGGGCTCATCTCCCTTCCTCCGGAGGCTTGACGGTCGATTCCCCGCGCAGGATCCTCCCCGCTGCTTCCACCGCCTCGAAGATCTGCAAGTACCCGGTGCAGCGGCACAGGACTCCGGAGAGCGCCTCGCGGATCTCCGCGCGCGTGGGGTCGGGATTCCTCTCGAGCAGCGCGCTGGCGGTCATGAGCATCCCCGGAGTGCAATAGCCGCACTGCGCCGCGCCCAGATCGGCGAACGTCTCCTGGACGGGATGCAGCGCGCTTCCTTGCGAGAGCCCCTCCACCGTGCGCACGTCGCACCCCTCGCACTCGACGGCCAGGAGCAGGCAGGAGAGGACGGGCCGGGAGTCCACCAGGACGGCGCAGGCGCCGCACTCCCCCAGCTCGCAGCCATGCTTGGTCCCGATGAGGCCGAGATCTTCCCGGAGAACCTCCAGCAGGGTCTTGTAGGTGTCGAAGAGGATGTCCACAGACTCGCCGTTGATCCGCAGCGTCATGCGGGTCCTGGCATCAGGACTGGAGGCGGTCCCGCTCGTCGTGCTCATGAGCTCTCCCGTTGGGGCGGCAGGTCCAGTTTCACCGCGCGTCGGGATCCTGTCAAGGGCGCCGGGGCGATGGGCCGCGGTTGCCTGCCGTGGCAGGACATTCCTATAATCGGCGCGCCGCGAGGCATCGATTCATGCGAGGCGCAAGGACGAGGGAGGCTGCAGCAGCTTGGATCGCCGGTTCGAATACTTCCATGAAGGGCTGGATCCGCGAAGCACGCTAGTGGTCGACGGCGTGGCGCCGGGAGCTCTGAACCTGAGCCACTGGCCGGGGAACCGAACGCCGGAACGCTATCGGGCCGACACGACGACGGAGATGGCGCTCCTCCTGGCCGAGGATCCCGAGAGGGAGTCGTTCCTCGCCCCCGTGGAAGTGGTCTCGAACAATCACTTCGATACCGACGGCCTGCTCTCCGCATGGGCCGTGCTCTGGCCGCAGGAGGCGCTGAGGCACCGGCGGTTCCTGGTGGACGCGGCGCGCGCCGGCGACTTCGGCACGTTCACCTCGCCCGACGCCGTCAAGTTCGATCTTCTGGTCACGGCATTCGAGGACGCGCGGCGATCTCCCATCGCCTCGCGCCTGAAGGGATTGAAGGAAGAAGAGCGCCCGAGAGTCGTCACCGAAGAGCTCCTGAGGCGGATTCCCGATCTCTTCTACCAGGTCGATGCCCACAGGAGAGTCTGGGAGGACGAATTCGAGAGCATCGTGCATTCCTTCCAGCGCGTTCGGGAGGGCGGGGCTCGAATCCGGGAGTATCCTTCTTCGCGCCTCTCCGTCATCGAGACCGACGAGGAGCTGGAAAAAATGGCGCGCTTCGATTCCTGCCGGTTCCACCGCATCCTCACGGCGACCCGCGACGGAAGAGGGTACCGGTTCCAGCTGGATCATCACATCTTCTCCTGGTTCGACACGGTGACGCCGCCGCGCGGCGCGCGGCTCGATTTCTCGCCCCTCGCCGCCGAGCTCAACTCTCTGGAGCCCGCGCGCTCCGAGCGCTGGGTCTACACCGGGAACGAGTGTCTGGAGGCCAAGCTGTTCCTGTGCGATGCGGACGGCGATCCCGCCGCGAGCGGATTGCCTCTGGAGCGGGTCGAGGCCCTGGTGACCGAAACGCTGCGGGGAAGGTGAGCCGTGCTGGAACGCATTCCGTTCGGGCCGCTGCTGGTGATCCTGACCATGATTTCGGCCCTCTTCTTTCCCGTCCCGGTGGTCATGGGCCTGGCGGCCTCACGAGGATGGATCTCCGTGCCCTCGCACGTCAGCCTGTCGATTCCTTTCACCTTGCTCTCGATCTTCACCCACGCCATCATCATGTTCTATTTCATCGGCACGGGATCCCGGATCAAGGAGGTCGTGAAGGAGTTCCGCCTTGACGTGCAGCTCTACCGGCGCACGCTCCCCTTCAAGGCAAGAGTGTTCCCTCTCTCCAGCCTCACCGTGGCCCTCATCATGACGGCTTACATCATCGGGGGCGGGGCGCATACTCACTTCCGCTGGACTCCTGCCTGGCTGCATGGCCTGACGGCGCTCGCCGCCGCCGTGCTGAACGCCGTCCTCGCGGTGAGGGAGATCTCCTGCATCAGCGAGAACCTGACCCTGGTGGATGACGTGGATCAGGCGGTCTTCTCCGCGACCCGGTGAGGCTTCCCGTCCTCGCGCTTTCAAGGCCACGCTAGGGGCGAAGGACCAGCTCCTCCAGACGCAGCGTCGAGGGATCTCCGCGCAGGATCCGATGATGGTTGGTGTCCGCCACCAGCAGGTGCGCGCCCGCGACGGCGAGACCGCCCGGCTCGTCCATCGTCGAGCGGCTTCCATCCCCGAACAGCGTCCTGGTCCTCATGCTGCCGAACGCGATCTCCTTGATCTTGTTGTTGTAGGTGTCGGCCACGTAGAGAACGTTGTCTCCCACCGCCACGTCGAGGGGATGCTGGAGGAGCACCTCGCTCGGCGCTCCCACCGAATCCCCGAAATCGAAAAGCCCCCTTCCCACGATGGTCCGCACGCGCTCTTCCAGCAGATCGATGGCGCGCACGCTGCTGTCCTCGCTGTCGGCCACGAGCACGAGCCTTCCCGCCTGGGCCAGCCCGCTGGGCTGGGCGAACGCCGCCTCCATGAGCTTCCCATCCAGGTGGTCCTCTCTTCCCGAGCCGGCCCAGGGTGCCAGGAGCTCCTTTTCGGAGTCGAAGATCCAGATCTGGTGGCTTCCCGCCATGGCGATGAGAATCTGGGCGCCGATCGAGAGCAGGCCCCAAGGGGATCGCAGAGACACCTCACGCGGGCGAGCCGGATCGCAGCGCTTGAAGGAGGTCCCCTTCTCTCCCGTTCCGGCCCGGGTCGTCACCTCCAGAGTGCGGAGGTCCACGCTTCGGAGCAGGTGGTTTCCTGTGTCCGCGACGAACAGCGCGTTGCCGGAAACCGCGAGACCCTGAGGGTGGTTGAAGGAGGCCGACGTGGCGGAGCCGTCGTGGGCGCCGACCCCTCCCTCGCCCACGGTTTGGAGGACCTTACCCTCGAGATCGCTCACGACGATCCGGTGATGTCCGGAATCGGCCACGAACAGCCTGTCCTGGAACACGTGGATCCTGCCCGGAAAGCGGAGGAAGCCCGTTTCGGCGTGCCGATCCGGCTCGGCTTCGATCGGGCCGGCGGCGAGAACCCCCTTCTTTCTGCCTTCTCCCAGCAAGACCTCGATCATCGCGGCGAGAGGCTCCTCCTCGACCTCGCCGGAGAGGGTGTCGCGCACGTACCCCTGAGCGTCGAGGACCACCAGGGTTGGCCAGGCCCTCACCGCGAAGCGCTGCCAGAGATCGTGCTCGGAGTCGACCACCACCGGATGGGTGACGCCGTAGCGGCGCACGGCATTCCGGATGTTGACGGGATCCTTCTCCGAGAGAAACTTGGCGGAATGGACGCCGAGGATGGCCACGGGAGCGGCCGCGAAGCGGCGCTCCAGGCGCGCCAGCACGGGGAGGACGTGCAGGCAGTTGATGCAGCAGTAGGTCCAGAAATCCAGGACCGTCACCCGGCCTCTCAAATCCGTCGACAGCGTCAGGGGGCGGCGGGTGTTGATCCAGGTGAGATCCCGGGGAAACTCGGGGGCATGCACGAGGGGAGGCCGCATGGGATCGCCTGGAGATGGCTCAGCTCTTCCCCGGGATGCCCGGCTCCGTCATGGCCCGTGGCTCCAGGATCCGCTTGAGCTGATCCGGATCGAGGAGCTTTCGATCCACGACGATCTGGTAGATCGATTTTCCCGTGCGCATCGATTCCTTGGCCACTTCGGCGGCGGCCGCGTAGCCGATGTGCCGATTGAGGGCTGTCGCGATCCCGACGCTCTCCAGGGCATAGCGCTCGCATCGTGCGGCGTCGGCCGTGATTCCTTCCAGGCAGCGCTTGCGGAAGACGTCGAGGGTGTTCTTGAGGATTTCAAAGGATTGGAGGACATTGTAGATCATCGCCGGCATCATGACGTTGAGCTCGAGCTGACCGGCCTGGACGGCCAGGGAGACGGTGAGATCGTTGCCGACCACCTGGAAGGCGACCATGTCCAGGACTTCGGGCATGACCGGGTTGACCTTTCCGGGCATGATGGAGGAGCCCGGCTGAACGGCGGGGAGCTGAATCTCCGCGAATCCCGTCCGCGGCCCCGAGGAGAGCAGGCGAAGATCATTGGCGATGCGAATCAGCTCCAGCGCGAGCAGCTTCAGGGCCGAGGAGATGTCGGCGAGGGGAAGCTGGCTTTGCATCGACTCGCACATGTCGCCGGAGTTCCTCAGGGCGAATCCCGTCAGCTCCCCGAGGCGCGAGACCATCCGCGTGCGGTATTCGGGATGCGTGTTGATGCCCGTCCCCGCGGCGGTTCCTCCGATTCCCAGCTCGCCGAGGCCGTCCCGGCAGGCGAGAATGCGGGCCCTGCAGCGTCCGAGCGTCGCCGCATAGGCGCTGAATTCCTGCCCGAGCCTCACCGGGACCGCGTCCTGCAGGTGCGTGCGCCCCGACTTCACGATCCCGTCGAACTCTTTTCCCTTTTCCCGGAAGGCTTTCTCGAGGCGCTCCAGGACCGGATCCAGCTCTCCCACCATCCACAAGGCGCTGAGCCGCATGGAGGTGGGAAAGGTGTCGTTAGTGCTCTGCGCCATGTTCACGTGGTCGTTCGGATGGACCACTTTGTAGTCCCCCCGGCGGCCGCCCAGAATCTCGATGGCCCGGTTCGCGATGACCTCGTTGCAGTTCATGTTGAACGACACTCCGGCGCCCGCCTGGAAGACGTCGACGACGATCTGATCGCGCAGCTTGCCTTCGATGAGCTCGTCCGCCGCCTGCACGACGGCGTCCGCGATTCGGGAATCCAGGTTGCCCAGATCCCGGTTCGTCAGGGCGGCGGCTTTCTTGATGGTGGCATGGGCGCGGACGAGGGCCGGATGGGCTCGCATGCCGCTGATGGGGAAGTTCTCCAGGGCACGCGCCGTCTGGATGCCGTAGTAGGCGTCGGCGGGGACTTCCTTCTCCCCGAGGGAGTCTTTCTCGATCCGGTGGGCCGTCATCTTCTTCTCCCGCGGAGGGCTCGCTCCGGCGAGCCGGGCGGCGGCTTCTTGCTGCGCGGTCCGCAATCTTGGAGGGATCGTCCGAGGCGGAATCTTAGCACACGAAGTGCGCGATGGTTTCAGCGCATCAGGAGGCGAGCCGCCAAGCGGGGGAGGGCGCCCAGATAGGGTCCCTCGGCGTTGCGGGTGAGCCCCAAGAGCCTCTCTCCGAGGAAGGGGTATCGCCGCATGACGGCGATGAGCCCCTGGTTGATCCGAGGGCGGCGTAGGAGAGCGCGAAGAGGCTTGGTGACCGACAGCCTCGCTCCGACTTCGGTCTTCAGAAAGGCGGCGTAGGCGCGTCGCGAGGCGATCTCTCTGCCTCGCATGATTCCCCGAAGGCATTCCGCCGCGGCTTCCCCTCCCAGCAAGGCGAGGGCGATCCCCTGGCCGGAAAAGGGATCCACGCTGCCCGCGGCGTCTCCGCACAGAAGCACACCGGGTTTTTCGCCGGAGCGCCACCCCACTCCGATCGGGAAGGCCGTGCAGCGATCCAGGACATCCGGCGAAGAGTCGTGAAATGTTTCGGGCCTTGCCCGGGGAGAGAGGGAGGCCGCAAGGCGAGCGAACGGATCCGAGCTCTTCGGGGGGACGGGAAGCAGAGCGCCCAGGCACCAGCGGCCGGACTCCACCGGGGCGAGGCCGGCGTACCCGTCGCGCAGGAGGAAGAGGTCGACGCACTCCTCCGGCTCCGCGGCGCGACGGAAGTGGACCTGCATTCCCAGCCCCAATCCGCAAGGAGGGCCTCCGAGCTCTGTGAGGGCGGCGACCCGCGAATTCCTTCCGTCGGCGCCCAGCAGCAGCCGCGCGCGCACCCGCTCGGTCCGGTCCCCGCGGCGAATCCGCGCGCGCCAGCCGTCCTTCTCGCGCGCGAGTCCCGTCAGCCTGGCCCCCCGAAGCACGCGCGCCCCCGAGGCGGCGCTGCAGGAAATCAGGGTCTCGTCCAGAAGGGCGCGGCTCAACCCGAGACCCGACGCCTGGTGGCCGCGAGGGAGGAGCAGCCGACAAGGCTCCCCCGAGGGAGGATGGATTCGAGCCAGACGGATGGGAACCGCGCCCCGCCCCTTCAGGGCATCCAGGACTCCCAGCCTCTCGAGGACCCCGACGCCTTCCGAGCTCAGGAACTCCCCGCACACCTTCTGCCCACCCCGCGGACGCTTCTCGAGCAGGAGCACCTCGAAGCCTTCGCGCGACAGGAGCGAAGCGGCCGTGGCGCCGGCCGGGCCCCCTCCGACCACGAGGACGTCCGCCACAAAGCGAGCCCGCCCCGTCATGGCAGCTGCCGATCTCGCATCAGCAACCTGAGAGGAAAGCTGCGGGTGACCAGAGCCGGCTCCCACCCGGCGCTGCGCGCCACCTGTCGCGCTTCCGGCAGCGTGAGGGATCGCAGCACGGAGAGAGGACCGTCCAGTCGCGTCATCCGGCCGCGGGTGAACAGGCGGGTGAAGAGGAAGGTGAGGAGGTACTCCCACCGACCTCGTCGGAGGTCGCTCACCAGGGCCCCGCCTCGTGCCAGGGAGTGAAGCTCGCGCAGAAACTCCGCAGCGCGCCCCGCCGGGAGGTGGTGGAGCAGCAGAGAACAGACCACGAAATCGAACGAGGCCGCTTGGAAAGGCGGTCGCAGGGCATCGCCCCTCACCATCTGGATCTCCGGGAACTTTCCGACGGATCGCTTCGCACAGTCCAGGATCGGAACGCTACGGTCCAGGCCGACCAGCCTTGAGCGGATTCCCCTCAGGCGGCAGGCTTTCGCCACGGCCACCAGCAGATCGCCGCCGCCGGAGCCCAGGTCCAGCAGACGTAGGGGTCGATCCCGCGGCCAGGCGTCCAGCACGGGCACGAGGACGGCGAGACAGCCATGATTCCCTCCCCACCATCGGTTGATTCGGCTCAAATCTTCCAGGTTGATTCGCAGCTCGAAGGGATCGAGATGGGGCTGGTCCAGGTATTCCTCCCGAAACGAGCGCTCGAGAGCGGGCAGCATTGCTAGGGTCGGTGCCGGGCCAGGACGAGGGCGGCGTTCTTGGAGCCGAAGCCGATGCAGTTGCACAGAGCGAGGTCGACATCCACCTGGCGCGCGCGATGGGGGATGTAGTCGAGATCGCATTCCGGATCGGGGTGATCGAGGTTGAGCGTGGGGTGGAACCATCCGTCCCGCATTCCGAGAAGCGTGGCCACCACGCCGGCCGCGCCCGAGGCCCCCTGCGGATGCCCGATGATCGATTTGAGGGCGCTCATCGGCGTCCGGGAGGCGGCCGGCCCGAGGCAGCGCTTCACGGCGCGGGTCTCCACCGGGTCGTTGAGAAGCGTGGAGGTCCCGTGGAGGGCAACGTAGCCGACCTCCTCGGCCGCTCTTCCCGCCTCGTTCAGGGCGAGATTCATGGCTCGGGCCGGCTCCTCTCCGTCATCCTCCAATCGCACCCGATGGTAGGCGTCGCAGGTGGCGGCGTATCCCGCCACCTCGCCGTAGATCCTCGAGCCCCGACGAAGCGCCTCCTCGCGCTCCTCCAGCACGAGCATCCACGCTCCTTCGCCCAGCACGAAGCCGTCCCGATCGCGGTCGAAGGGACGCGAGGCTCGCTGCGGCTCTTCATTGCGAGAGGTGGAGAGGACCTTCATGAGGCAGAAGCCGGTGACGATGCCGTGGGAGAGGGTGGAATCCACGCCCCCGGTGAGGATCCGGTCCATGCGCCCCCAGCGGATCGTCTCGAAGGCGTAGCCGATGGCGTCGGTGGAGCTGGTGCACCCGTCGGACAGGACGTGGCTCGGGCCTTTGATGCCGAAGGCGATGGAAATCTCGCTGCTGAGAGTGCCGGGGGTGGAGCTGGGGATGACGTAGACACTGGCCTTGCGAATCTCTCCACGGAAGTAATGCCCATACTGCCGCTCGGTGAACTCGAGCCCGCCGCCGCCGCAGCCCAGGATCACTCCAAGGTCCCGAGGCCGGGCCACCCTGCCCTCGGCGCCGAGAAGCGACGCGTCTTCGAGCGCCTCACGGCCTGCGGCGAGCGCCAGAGGAACGACGCGGGGCACATGCGGACGGTCCTTGCGCGCCAGCACGGCATCGGCGTCGAATCGCTTCACCTCGCCCGCGATGCGGGAGTCCAGAGTGCCGGGATCGAAGGAGGCGATGCGGGCGATGCCGCTCTCGCCGGCGCGGGTGGCGCGCCAGAACGATTCTCGGCCGTTCCCGTTGGGAGAGAGCGCGCCGATTCCTGTCACCACCACGCGGCGGGGAAGCGCTCGCCCGGCGCGCGGATCGGCCTCTCGCATGATAGCCTCGATCATGAAAGCAAAGATCCGGCCCAGCATTATAGGTCGAGGCGGGCGAGAGGGCGAAGCGCTTGTCAACTCGAGAGCG
>DASYRY010000316.1:0-2631 GCA_036004025.1 Candidatus Polarisedimenticolia bacterium
CCCCCCTGCGCCCGCGACTCCAGGGCCATGAGGACCTTGTCGGGCGTGATCGGAAGATCGTCGATCCGGAGGCCCAGCGCGTTGGCGACGGCGTTCGCCACGGCCGCGGCCGTGGGAATGATGGCAGGCTCTCCGATCCCGACGACCTGAGTGTTATTGAATCCGGATGCCACGAGGAACGGGATGATCTCGATCTCGGGCACCTCGAGCGCGCCCAGGACCTTGTAGGTCTCCAGGTTGGTGGTGAGGACCTTTCCGAAGCGGTGATCTATGACCCGCTGCTCGAGGAGGGCGAAGGAGATTCCCTGGATGACGCCGCCGTTGACCTGGCTTTCCCACAGAAGCGGGTTCAGGATGCGCCCGGAGTCGTGCACGGCGACCACGCGCACGACGCGCACCTGCCCCGTTTCGGTGTCCACTTCCACTTCGACGAACTGGCATCCCGCCGCGGCCGGCTCGAAGCCTGCGTAATTCGCCTGGCGCTCCGCCTTCGCCAGCAACGAACCTCCAGGGATCGACTGTAAGACCGACGACCAGGAAAGGCGCCGCTGGCTGCCGCGCACCGCGATCTCCCGCCCATGGAGCTGCAGCTCCTCCGGCGCGACTCCCAGCTTCGGGGCCGCGAGGCGCAGCAGCTCTTCCCTCGCTCTCGCCGCGGCCGTGCGGGCCGCCGGAGTGACGCACGCGGCCGTGATGCTTCCGCCGCTCAGGAGCGAGTAGGGGAAGTAGGAGTCGCCGAGACGCACGGTCACTTCCGGCACCGAGAGTCCCAGCTCCTCCGCCACGACTTGCGCCAGGATGGTGCGGGTTCCGGTTCCGATGTCCTGCGTCCCGCAGCAGATCTCCACCTTGTCGTCGGGACCGATCATCACCTCCGCCTCCGAGCCGGGGAGACCGCTGCCGTCCCAGGTCGTCCCCGCCACGCCCAGCCCGCGCTTGAGCGGAGGGGGGTCGCTGCCCGAGGGTCGCCGGCGATGCCAGCCGATCCTCTCCGCTCCGAGCTTCAGCTCCTCGCGCCGGACGAGGCTCTTGTCATTCTTGAGCCGGACCTCCAGGGGATCGAGGCCGAGCGCCTCGCTCACCGCATCGATGGCGGCTTCGAGGGCCACCATCCCCTGTACGTGGCCCGGCGCGCGCATCGGACAGCCGGGCCCGGCGTGGGTGAAGACGTCTTCTTCGTGGACGAGGAGCGAGGGGAAGCGATACATCTCATCGATCGGCCCCGAAGTCTGCGCCAGGCCTTCCACGCCTCCGGTGCCGTAGGTCTCCCAGGAGAGAGCGGCGAAGGCCCCGTCTTTCTTCGCCGCCAGTTTCACCGTCTGCACCGAAGAGTGCCGGTTCCCCGTGCAGAGAAAGTCCTCATGGCGGCTCAGGAGAAGCCGCACCGGTGCTCCCGCGAGCCTGGCGAGGCGCGCGGCGATCGGCGTGTGGGTCCACATTTGCAGCTTGCTCCCGAACCCGCCTCCCGCGTGGTCTTTGATGACCCGCACCTTGTCCTGCGGGAGCTTCAGCGTGGCGGCGAGGCTGTTGCGGACGTCGAAGACCGCCTGGGTGGAGTCCCAGGCGGTGACACGGTCCCCTTCCCATCGGGCGAGGCTTCCGTGCCCCTCCAGGCAGGCGTGCAAAGCCACCGGCGTCCGGACGACCACCTCCACGACGGCGTCGGAAGTGAGGAGGTCCTCCTCGGGGTTCCCCCGCCGCTTCGCCACCGAGACGTCCACGTTCCCCTCCGCGCGCACCTCGGGGGCTCCCGGAAGGCGCGCCTTCGCAGGATCCGTGACGAAGGGGAGTATTTCGTACTCCACGTCGATAAGACGCAGCGCCTCGCGCGCGGCGTCCAGGCTCGTGGCGGCCACCGCGGCGACCTCGGCTCCCGCGAACCGATACTCGCGCTCCTCCAGGACGAGGACCGCCCGGACCTCGGGGTGGGCTTCGGCTTTCGTGACGTCGATCGCCTTGAGACGCGCGTGTGGATGCGGGGAGCGGAGGACCGCGGCGTGAAGCATGCCGGGGAGCTTCAGGTCGAAGGTGTAACGCGCCCGCCCGCTCACCTTGTCGGGGCCGTCGACGCGAGCGACTCGTTGTCCCACGATCTTGAGATCGGCGTCGTGCGTCCAGGGAACGGGCTCCGAATCGGGGAGGAGCACCGCCACTTCCTTGAAGTGACCGGGAAATCCCAGGACGACCTTGCTCTTCTTGGTCATCGCCTGTCCTCGTCAGGCGGTTTCATGCGGCGGGCCGCTTGCGCCACCGCTTCAAAAATCTTCGGGTAGGCGCCGCACCGGCAGGTATTGCCGGCCAGGCCGGAGCGAATCTCTTCCGGGGCGGGTTGCGGATTATCCAGGAGCAGCGCCGCGGCGGCCATCACCTGGCCGGGAGTGCAGAACCCGCATTGCAGGCCGTCGTGTTCCACGAAAGCGGCCTGCAGCGGATGGAGGTTGCCGTCGGCAAGGGTCAGCCCTTCGATGGTGGTAATGCGCCGGCCCGCCGCCTCGACCGCGAGCGTGAGGCAGGCGTAGCGGGCGCGGCCGTCCAGATGGACCGTGCACGAGCCGCACTCTCCCAGCTCGCAGGCGTTCTTCGTCCCCGTCATGTCCAGCTCCTCCCGCAGCACCTCCAGAAGCGTGGCGC
>DASYRY010000317.1:0-10732 GCA_036004025.1 Candidatus Polarisedimenticolia bacterium
CGAGCCCAGCCTCGCGACAGCCTTCCGGATGCGGGCGAGATCGAGCGCGCGCTCCAGATCAGCCGGCAATCCGCCCGGACCACGAACCCTCTGCTCGTGGGAGCGGGAGACAAGGCGCTCTTCTGGCTCTCCCCCGGCCGGGAGGATGCGTCCCCTGACGCCGGATTCATCGCGTACCGGACGTTCGGCCGATTCCTGATCGCCTACTCCGATCCCGTCTGTCCGACAGGTCAGGAGCGCAATCTCCTGAAGGCATTTCTGGAGGAGGCCGCGAACCAGGATCGAGACGTGATCCTCTACCAGATTTCACCGGACCTGATCCCCGTGGCGCACGATTTCGGATTCTCTTTCTTCAAACTGGGAGAGGAGGGAATCGTGGAACTGTCGCAGTTCGATCTGAAGGGCAACAAGGCCAAGAAGTGGCGCAACGCCCTGAACCGGGTTGAAAAGTCGGGGGGGCGCTTCGAGATTGTGGAGGGAGAAGCCCTCACCCGCATCCTGCCCGAGCTGAGGAAGGTTTCCGACGCCTGGCTGGACAAGAAACAGGGGGCTGAAAAAGGATTCTCAATCGGCCGATTCGACGAAGCCTACCTCGCGCGCTTCCCGTGCGCGGTGGTGAGGGACGCCTCGGGACAAGTCGCGGGATTCGCCAATCTCCTCGAAGGCTGCGCAGGGGGGGAGCTTTCCGTGGACTTGATGCGCTACCACCCCGGGCGGACCGACACGGCTCTGGGCGACGTCATCGAGTACCTCTTCATCCGGCTCATGCTCTACGGCAAGGAGCGCGGCTTCGCGCATTTCAATCTGGGCATGGCGCCGCTCTCCTCGGTCGGGGAGCTGCGCTGGGCCCGCTCCTTCGAGCGCCTCGCCCACTTGTTCTTCCGGCACGGCGAGCACTGGTTCAACTTCCAAGGCCTTCGGCGCTTCAAGGAGAAGTTCGAACCGCATTGGGAGCCACGATATCTGGCCTATCCCAGGCCCTGGGATTGGCCCGCCGCGGTGATCAGCACCGCTCTCCTGATCGCGGGGGGATGGAGCACCCTGCTGCTCGCGAAGAGGCGCGCCACGTGAGGAGGGTGCTGGCCTTGCTCTGCCTCCTGCTCTCGTGCGCCGCGCCGCGCGAGGCGCAGGCCCGCGCGTCCCCGAAGCCACGCTCTTTCGTGGAGGAGTCTGCAAGGATTCCGCTGCTCGGAACCGTCCGCGTCTACCGTCCCCAGCCGGTCTCCAGGGCGAGAGGGATGATCCTCTTCGTGTCGGGAGACGGCGGCTGGAAGCTTGGCGTCCTGGGAATGGCGCGCCGTCTCGCCCCCACGGCCCTGGTGGTCGGTCTCCCGATGCCCGATTGGAGGGCGGCCGTCGAAAAGCACGCCGGCACTTGCTGGTATCCCGCGGGCGAGCTGGAGTCCATCGCGCAGGCGGTAGAGAAGCTCTACAAGTTCCCGCGCTATGTACCCCCCGTTCTCGTCGGATACTCCTCGGGCGCGACGGTAGTGTATGGGTGCTTGGCACAGGCGCCCGCGGGAACCTTCTCCGGAGGCGTGAGCCTGGGGTTCTGTCCCGACCTGGACGTCCGGCGGCCTTTCTGCTCGCACTCGGGATGGAAGGCTGACTTCGACGCCGCGAAGGGCGTCTCGCTGCTGCCCCCTCGGTCCGATCTCCCACCCAGTCCCGCCGGCTCGCTGACCTGGATCGCGCTGCAGGGTCAGATGGACCAGGTGTGCAGCGCCGAGGAAGTCGATCGGTTCGTGCAACGCATTCCCTCGGCGAGGATCGTCCCTCTTCCCAAGGTCGGACACGGATTCGGAAACGCGAAGCGGTGGGGCGAAGCTTTCGATCAAGCCGTCGGGTCGTTCCTGCCGTCCTCTTCGCCCTGGCTTTCGGGGAACTCGGAACCCAACAGCCTTTCGGGGACTGCTCCGGAGGAGGTCCGCCGCAGGCTGGAGGCGCTGGATCTTCCCCTGGTCGTCTCGTGGCCGAAATCGGCTCAGGAAGCGCTGGTTTTCCTGTCGGGAGACGGGGGCTGGATGGATCTGGACCGCGAGGTGGCATCCCGGCTGCGGCATTCGGGGGTGGCAGTGGTGGGATGGAATTCACTGCACTACTTCTGGGAGGCGAAACAACCACGACAGTTCCGCAGGGATCTCGAGCGGGTCGTTGCCGCGCTCCCCGACTCGCTGCGCGCATTTGCGGGTGGATTCTCGTTCGGCGCGGAAGTGCTTTCGGTGAGCGTGTCTGCGCCTCTCGCGCAAGGCACTCCCCTGGCGCGCCTCGGCGGCATCGTCCTGCTCGCCCCCGGACCCTACGCCACTTTCGAGGTGAGCCCGATGGACTGGATCTTCTCCCATTCCTCGCCCACGAGATATCCGGTGGCGGCGGCCTTGAAGCGCTTGGGAGAACCGCCGATCCTCTGCCTCGAACCTGCCGAGGGGGATGAGACGGGCTGCCCGGCGGATCCTCAGCCGAACCTTGTCCGAGTCCGGATGCCAGGGTCGCATCATTTCGGGGGGGACTATGACGCCGTGGCGGAAAGAATCCTGGGTTTCTTGAGAGGCTCGGAGCCTTCGCCGTGAGGAAGAAGCGCTAGTCGGCGCCCGTGGAATTGCCGAGCATGGAGAGGAAGGGACTTGGGAAGGAGCCTTCCGCCGGCTCCGCGCAGGCGTTTTCTGCGCTCCGAACGTTGGCTTCCTGCCGGCGCCGCGCCACCCAGCCGGCGAGCCGCCTCGACTCCACGCCGTCCGGCTCCGCGGCCGAGAAGCGCAGCGTCATCCGCTCCGCCCGATCCCATTCCTCGGCTCGCACCGCCGCCGCGGCGATGAGGGGGCAGGCGCCGCGCTCGAGGCGACGCGTGTTCACCGGATTCTTCGACGTCGAAGTCGCATGGTCGAGAATGCCCTCGGCTGCTTCCGTTCGCCCCACCTCGCAAGCCGCCTCGATCCGCTTCAGCGCCGCGGCGAGGAGCCGGTCCCTGGCGGTGGTCTGGCCGGGAAAGATCTCCATGCCTATCTCCGCGATGCGGTAGGCCGACTCGAAGCTCCCGGCTTCGTAATCCATGCGGAAAGCGCGGGCCAGATACATCCCCAGCGTCTCGGAGCGCGACGCCTCCAGAGGCTCCAGCTTCGATTCCTCCAGGAAGCTTTCCGCGGCGATGAGCGCGTTCCCGCGCTCCAGGGCGCGCCGCCCCTGATTGTGCCAGAGGAACCCTACCGCGCGCTCCAGGTCGACCGATTCGGGAACCGGCTCCGGAGGGGACAGCGGCGAGGCGTTGGCGTCCGAACCGTAACCCGGATCGACGAGAGGATGGCCCTGGGCCGTGGCGAACCGCGGTCTCAGGTCGAAGCCGTTCCGCGCCGTGGACTCGACTTCGACGCGCCGCTGCTCGATCAAAAACCGGACGTAGACGTGGCGCGGAATCTCGACCACTTGGACTTCCAGCCCGAGCGCCCGGCCTAGGAGCCCATAGAGGAGGCTCGCGGAGAGACAGTTGTACTCACCCCGCTCGAGAATGGAATCGAGACCGTCGGCGGTGGATTCGTAGCGACGCAATACACGCTGGTGCAGCAGATCGTGAAGCTTTCGAGCCCGCCGATAGGACGAGCGCACCTGTCCCACCTCACGCGAGACCTCTTCGAGCAAGGCCTGGAACGATTCTTCATGGATTCGGCGCTTCTCCTCCTCCGTCACTCCCGAGGCCCGCAGCACGTCGCGCAGGAGAATCCGATCCAACCTGGGCACGAAAGAGGCGGCGGAAGGCGGCGCAAGCTCCGTGGCCTGCGCGGGCTCCGCCATGAAGCCGCTCGCCGCAAAGAACAGAACCGCCAGGATGGAAAGGAGAGCTCTCATAGGATGTGATGATGACTCGCGATTGTTCTTCGTTGAGGCTCGCCCAGTCCATCCGGCGACGAAACAATGTTGGTTTTGAGCCGAGCGAGAATTTAGGTTCCGCCCGCGCGAGGGTCAACCCACGTTCCGAATATTCCACAGGAATTACGACATTGGAATCTTTCCGTGTGCGGTGATGCGCGTGGCGCGCGGGCTCGAGGAGGCGTGAAATCCACGTATCGGAAGAAATGCAGGAAGGGTGGGAGCTCAACGACTCCCGTCGTCGCGGAAGGTTTCTTCTTCCTTCATGACGGCAATCAGGTGTCGAAGCAGTGTCAAGTCCCGGGACGGATCTTCCGCGACCGCGATCAGATCCGCACCCTTCCCCGGCTCGATCGCGTCCAGCCGCGGCCTCCAGGCGCAGGAGCTCGGAAACGCCGAGCGTGGAGGATCGAAGCACTTCGATCGGCGTCATCCCTTCGCTTCCCATGGCTTCGAGCACGAGCTAGCTCGCGTCCGTGCGGTACTCTTCCGGATAACGAAACCACCTATCCGAGCCAGACGCGATTCTCGCGGCGACTTTCCTGGCCAGGCTCCTCCGGACCCTCGTGGTTGGCACCCACTTCCCCAGGCGGGTCGTGCCGCGGGCGCAAGGGAGACGCTTGGGTCAGGGATAATGCACTCTCTCGAGAAAAAGGCCGGAGGGGGGCGCAACCGCATCCTCGGGTACCGGCTCCTTGCCTTCGAGGAAATCGCGAATCCTCTCGGGAGGAAAGTCGTGCCGGCCCACTCGCACCAGCACAGCCACGATCTTTCGCACCATTTTGGGCAAGAAGTGGTCCGCGCCGATCCGGAAGCTCAACAAGGGCGAATCTTCCCGCAACGAGGCCTCGTAAACCTCGACCATCGGCTCGTCCACCAGCCTCCCCTTCGCGGCGAATGGCGCGAAGTTGTGCCTGCCGACCAGATACGAGGACGCGATCCGCATCATCGCTTGGTCGGGAAGGTCCTTGAGCCACCAGGAGTAGGACTTGAGGAACGCGCTGCGACGCAGCGCGATCTGGTAGCGATAGCGGCGCCACGTGGCGTGATGACGGGCGTGGAAATCGAGCGGAACGTCCTCGACGCGGAGGACATTGATGTCGTGCGGCAGCTCCCGATTGACGGCCTCCAGAAGACCCACGGCCGGCATGGGGGTGTGGCATCGGAAATTGGCGACCTGGCCTTCGGCATGGACACCCGCATCGGTGCGCCCCGCCCCGAAGACGCTGACTCGCTCTCGCAGCAGCGCCCCCAGCACTTCGGTCAGGACGCCGGCCACCGTGCGTTCTCGGGGCTGGATCTGCCATCCCCGGTAGCGCGAGCCATCGTACTCGAGGGTCACGCGTAGATTCCGAGGCCGGCCGCCCCCTTCCGCGGGTGGCCTGGGCGGCATCGGCGTGGACCTGGCAGGTTTTCGAAAATCCTGCGCGGGTCTCTCGCCCGGCCTGCGAAATCTGCCCTTTGCGCCGGGGCGACCGGGCCCCGGCTTCCCGAATCCGCGCCGCGCCTTCAATGCTTTTCCCATTCGGCCAGGAGGGAGCGCGCCGAGGATTGCGCCGGATCCAGCTTGAGCGATGCCTTCAGGCTTCCGATGGCCTTCTCCTTCTGCCGAGCCTGATAGTAGGCCAAGGCCAGGGCGTTATACAGCACCGGAGTCGCCAGACCGAGTTTTTCGCCTTCCCGCAGTGTGGCGATCGCCTCCTCGTTGCGACCCCCGATGCTGAGCGCCGCGCCGAGACTCACGCGTGCTTCGACGCTCGCCGGATCGCGCGAAACCGCGCTGCGGAGAACGGGAATCGCCTCCTCGAAGCGTCGCTGGCGCGCCAGGAGACTCCCCAGGTTCGCAAGGGCCCCCGCATGGTCGGGATCTCCCTTCAGCGCGCGCCGGTACGATGCCTCGGCCTCACGGAGGCGACCCGTCTCGTCGAGCGCCAATCCCAGGTAATTGGAGTGAAAAGCGGAATCGCCGTTCTCACCCACGAGCTTCTTGAGCAAGGGCACGAGCTCCGGGAGCTTCCTCAGTTTCTGGGAATGGGAGAAGAGTCTTTTCACCGGCTCCTGCGCCGAGGAATCCAGATCCAGAGCGCGGTGATACTCGCGCTCGGCCGCGGAGGCGTCGCCCGAGGCATCTTGGACGATTCCGAGCGCCGAGTGGAGATCGCTTTCCTCGCCATGCTTCGCAAGGAACGAGCCGAGCTCGCGGATTCCCTCTCCAGGCCGGTTCAGCGACACGTAGAGATTGGCGACGAGAAGGTAGATTCCCGTCTGGCGGTCCGGAGTGTCGGATCGCGCGGCCTGCAGAGCGAGCGGCAACGCTTCCGCGTAGCGCTTCTCCCGCTCATACACCTCCGCCAGGTACACCAGGGCGGGAAGGTACCCTGGAGCGATGCGCAAGGCCTCTTTGGCCTCTTTCTCTGCCTCGTCCAGCTTCCCTTTTTGAAGATGAATGCCCGCTAGGCTGGCGTGGGAGAATGCCGTCGGAGAAGCCGCGGAGTCCGACGGCCCCCCTGAAATGTACCCCAGCGAGCGAAGGTTTTCCTTCATCGCCTCCGAGGCACGGTCCGAGGCGTCGTCCCGGGGAGAGGAGTCTTTCGCCCTCTCCAGAGAACGGCCCGCCTCGTACGTGGCGATGCGCTCTTCCGGCCGGGACTCGCCGAAGGCAGGCTGGAAGAGATCCTTGCGGATCGATCCGGGCATGTCCTTTGCCGCGGGCAGCCCGGCCGCGGCGAGCACCGTGGGCGCCACTTCCAACAGCGACACCGCTTCCTTCTCTCCAGGAGCCACCATCGGGCCGCTTGCCAGGAAGATTCCATAGGGGCGATGCCATCTCGCCGGCTGCCCCTCCAGGTCCGGGGGATGGTTCCGCGGCCGCGAAGCCCCGCTTTTGAACCCGTGATCCGAAAGGACCAGGACGAGACTCGGGTCGTCGACTCGGGAGAGGACCTCTCCCAGGAGCTGGTCCTGGACGACATAGAAAGCCTGCACCACGTTGCGGAAGCGGAGGTGATCCTGGTCCGTCACCATCTGCATCTTCGGATCGGCATAATGCGCGAATCGATGGCTGACCTCGTCGATCCCCTGGTAATAGAGCGCGAAGAAGTCCGGCTGGCCCTTCGACAAGAGATCGAGGGCGATGGCCTGGTAGGTCCGCGTCGAGGCCAGGATTCTCGTGAGATGGAGTACCGGGTCGCGCATCGCCATCTTGGGATCCGACGCCGCCCCCGCGCGTAGCGCCGCAAGCTCGGTGGTGCCGATGTCGAGGAAGGGCTGGAGGTCCTTCGCGGAAATATCGGAGTCGCGCACCTGAAGCCTGCCCACCGTCTCGGCATAGGTCGCGGGACTGACCGCTCCGGGGAGCGCCGTGCCCGTGGCGGCCGAGAAAAGCGAGTAGGCCACGCGATCCGAAACGATCGTCCCCCGAATCTCTTCCGCGGGCCAGGTGGCCCACCAGGCCACCACGTCGCTGGAGAGTCCGGCCTCCGAGAACATGTTCCACAGCGCCTTGACGCGACGGGAGCCGGACGTGACCGGGACCTGGCGCCCCGCGGGATCTCTCACCAAGAAATCCATCACCCCGTGCGCCTCGGGGGGCCTTCCGGTCGCGGCGGTGGTCCAGAGAAGCGGAGAGAGCATCGGATCCATCGAGCGCAGGTTCGACCACGCCCCCTGACGCTTCAATCGCGCCAGGGTCGGCGCTTTGCCGGAATCAATCAGGGGGTTCAGGAGCTGCCAGTCGGCGCCATCGAGCCCGAGCAGGACCACTTTGACCCCTCTCGCAGGCGCCGGGGTCGCGTGCGCTCCGGCCGCAGGCGCGGCACCGCCGGCCGCCGCGCGAGCCACGGTGATCGACATGATCTGGATTCCGCCGTCGCGCGCCGCCGTCCGGAACCGCTCCCCCAGCTCGATCGGGTCGGCTGGGATGCGGTTCGCGGGCTCCTGCGCTGCCCAGGCCTGCACCCAAGCACCTACGTCGTCGCGGACGACCGTAGGCGCGTTTCGGCCCGCCGCGCGCTGAGAGAAGGCGATCAGCTCGTCATGCATCAGGAGCCCCTCGAAATGCACCTGAAGCCGAACCGCCACCCCCTCCTGGGACACGGCCTCCCATGGAAAATCGAGTCGGAAGGGACCGGAGGGATAGACCATGAGCCGCTGGAGGAACGGTATCCGCAGATGCAGCCCGGGCTCCAGGATGAAGGAGCGGCCGCCGCCCGCGCCTCGCAGCACCCCGACCGTGCCCGAATCGATACTGAGCAGGCTGGCCGTGAACAGCAGGACGAGAAGAACCGCGGGGAGAATCCAGCGACGTGACATGGCTGAATTATACTTCGCTTGAGCATGGCAACGGTTCGGGCCCGCCGTTGATTTTCCTTGCCGCGGAGATTAGGTTGAGGGCGTGATGCTTCGCTCCTCGGATGTCGTCGTGTTTCTCCTGGCTGCCTGCGGCCTGGTGGCGGGTGGGTACCTCCTGGGCCTGCGTCGCCTCCTGCTCGAAAGGCGCCGCGCGATCGAGGCCGAGCGCCGGGCCGGATCTTTCATGGCCCTGCTGGACGCCCTTTCCCACAAGGCCCTCCCATCTCCCGCCGGCACGAGCCGCGGAGTCCCCGAGTCCCCACCCCGCCCTTCGCTGCCGGCGCTTGAATCACGCTATCTCTTCGTGAGCTTCGAGGAGGAGATACGGAGAGCCGGCGGGCGCGCCGCCCCCCTCACTCTCCTCACGCTGTCGCTCGGCGATAGGGAATCCGACGACGAGACGGGTCTCTCCGATCGCCTTCTGCGCGCGGTGGCCTACGCGGTGCGCAGACAGATGCGAGGCTGCGATACTTGCGTCCGCTACGCGGCGGACCAGTTCATCCTGATTCTGCCGGACGTGTCCCGGGACGAGGCTCGGCGCGTCGAGTCGCGTATGAGACTGGCCGTCCACGGCGTCGTCCATGAGCCGCGTCCCGGGATGAGCGTGCACGTGCACGCAAGCCTGGGGAGCGCCACCTTTCCCACGGAAGGGTCCTCGTTCGATCAGCTGCTGACTCTCGCGGATTCGCGGCGCATGCACGATCGGGTGCCGGCGGAGGGATGGACCGAGCAACCCGACATTGCGGCGCGATTCCGCGTTCCTCCTCCGGCCCTCAGCCGGAACTGATCCGTTTCCTCCCCTCCCGACCTTGCGTCTCCGACGCGGCGCGTGTACCGTAATCGCTTCGTTTGGCCCCCACCCGAGCGAGGAGGATGGCGATGTATTGTTCCGGCTGCGGAAAACAAATCCCGGAAGATTACTCGGGACCGATCTGTCCTTCCTGTGGCGCCACTCTCGCCCCGGCGGCTCCCGAGGCCCCCGCGCCCCCCGGAATTCCGTGGGAGGAGCGGGACCGACTCGGCTTCTTTTCCGCTCTGCTCGCGAACCTCCGTGGCTGCCTGTTCGATCCCGATGGATTCTTCAGGAGCATGCCGAAGCGCGAGAACGTCGGATCCGCTCTGTTCTACGCGATCCTCCTGGGCTGGATCGGGGGGCTGGGAGGCGTGGTGTGGGACGTCGCATTCCAGGGATCCCGCCAGGAAATACTCAAGGCCTTCGGGTTCCCGCAGATGGAGAACGCCCTCAGCGGGCCCATGCGGGGGGTGGCCTATACGGTCGCCGCCATCCTCCTGCCGGTGGCCCTCCTGCTGGGCATCTTCGTGGTGTCGGCCGTTCTCCACGCCTCTCTCTGGATCCTCGGCGGCGCGAAGGAAGGATTCGCCACCACGCTTCGCACTCACTGCTACGCCAGCGGAAGCACCGCTCTTTTTCAATGGATCCCCTTGTGCGGCGGCCTCGTGGGGCTCGTCTGGTGGCTCGTCCTCCAGATCTATGGCCTCTCACGCAGCCATGAGATCTCGGGGGGGAAGGCGGCCCTCGCGGTGCTGCTGCCCCTGGCGCTCTGCTGCCTGATGATTCTCGCGCTGGTGATCCTGTTCGCTTCCTTCTTCCTCGCGCTCTTCAAAGGGATGTCGGTCTGATGCGGCTCGGAACCTCGCTCCGTGGCAAGCAGGAAGTTCCGCTGCTGATCATCCTCGGCGCCTGCACGCTTCTGGCCGCGGGAGCCGCTCGCGTGTGGTGGTCGCTCGGCGGGGAAACCCACTCCCTGCTCTTCTGCCCATTCAGGAGGCTCACGGGGCTGCCTTGTCCTACCTGCGGCGCAACCCGAGCCTTCGCGGCGCTCGGGCGAGGCGATCTGCGCGAATCCTTCGCCATGAACCCGCTCCTGAGTCTCGGCGCGCTGGGAATCCTCGCGGCGGCGGTTGCGAGTCTCGCACGGCGGATCGCCGCTCGCCCCGCGATTCGTGTCCTGCTCTCGCCGGGTGACCATCGAGCGCTGAGGATCTCCTGCGTCGTGGCTCTCGGGGCGAACTGGTTGTACCTCCTCTTCCATCTCAACGCCTCTCGTTGACCCCCTCCTCGGAAGCGACTAGACTTTTTTCTCCAAAGGCCTGACACGAATTCCCCGAGCCTCGTCCGGCGAGCCCGGACTCGGAGCACTCCGGCATGAACGCGCAGAAGAACACGGAGCCGGCCAAGCCGATGCCGGAGCTCGCTTCGCTGCGGATCCATCGAGACGCGGCGCGCCCAAGACGTCCTCTCGGATGGCTCCTGTTCGGATCGGTCGCTTGCGTGGGGGTGGCCGTGGGCGCCTATTTCATTCTCCACGAGTACTTCGGCGCCGTGCAGGTGGACAAGGTGACCGCATCCCTGGTGACCCAAGGTCAGGCATTGACGGTCCTCTCGGTCACGGGCTACGTGGAGGCCGAGACGAGGGCCGACATCTCGCCAAAGATCACGTCGCGCATCACCGACGTCCGGGTGACGGAAGGAACTCGAGTCAAGAAGGGGGACGTGCTG
>DASYRY010000318.1:0-3410 GCA_036004025.1 Candidatus Polarisedimenticolia bacterium
TCGGGACCGCCTTTTTATTTTCCGATCCGATCCAGCGCTTCCTGTGCCTCGCGATGGAATTCCCCTCCCCCCCCGGCAAGGTACGCTCCGAGCTCCCGGCGCGCCTCGAGGTTGCGACCGGAGCGGGCGTAGACCTGCCCAAGGCGAAAGTGAATGTCCATGGCGGCGGGGTCCATGGCCAGGATCGCGCGGTATTCGGAGACGGCATCGTCGTGCCGTCCCGCTTCCTCGTAAAGGATGGCAAGGTTGCGTCGGGCGGCAAGATTGGAAGGATCCGCGCCCCGGGACGCTTCCAGCATGCGTATCCCCTCCAGCGTGCGCCCCGAGCGAAGCGCGACCAGCGCGGAGCCGAAGAGAGCCCCGGAGTGCTGTGGCGCCATCTTCAGCACGCGGTTGTACTCTTCGGCGGCACGCGGGACCTCGCCCAGCTGGAACAGGGCGTTGCCCAGCGCGAAATGGATTTCCGCCGATTCGACTCCCGCGCGCAGGGCGTGCTCCATCCTTCCGACCACTTCCTCGTATTGTTTCGATTCGTACAGCACGCGGGCCAGCGCCACGACCGTGTCGGGATCCCGAGGGTCGCTCTCGACCGCCTGCCGCAGCGCGGCTTCCGCCTCTTCCCGCCGGCCCCCCGCAGCGAGGGCGGCGGCAAGGCCTTGCTGGGCCTCGCGGGATCCGGCGTTGAGCGCCAGCGCCTTCCGGAAGGTCTCCGCGGCCTCTTCGTGCTTGCCCTTCCTGGCCAGCGCGCGCCCGAGACCCACGAATGCCTTGTCGGAGTCGGGATCCAGATCGATCACCTGGCGAAAAATCCGGGACGACTCGTTGAGCAGTCCCTCTCCCAGCAGGGCACTTCCCAGGTTCAACAGGACCTCGGGACTCCTGGGCCGCTGCGCCAGCACCGCCTCGAAGTCGGCGGCCGCACCGGCGTAATCGCGCGCTTCCACCTTCGCGATGCCCCGGTGGAAGAGCGCCGTCAGGTTCCCGGGATCCGCGGAAAGCACGCCGTCGTATCCGGAAATCGCCTCCGCGAATTTCTCTCGAGCATAGAGCTGGCGGGCGGCATCGAGATCGCTCAGCAGGAACACTCGATCCTTGGGATCGGCAAGCGATCGCCCGGGGGAAGGTCCCGGCGCCCAGAGGTACCCGAGCGAGCGCAGTCGCTCGCGAGCCGTCTCGTCCAGCTCCTGCCGATAGGCCATCGAGGGTCCCGTCGAGGCGGCGCTCTGCATGAGTCTGTGGACTTCCTCCCGCATCCGCGCGGCGTCGCCTTCGCGCTTGCCCGCCACGTTGTTCCGCTCGTCGGGGTCGGTGCGCAGATCGTACAGCTCCTCACGGGGCGCCAGGATGTACTTCCAGTCGCCGATGCGGACCGCGCTCAGCTCGCTCCACCCGTAGTTCTCCCTTGGCAGCAGCGATTCCGACAAAGACTTGAGCAGAAGGTCGGGCGGATGCGGAGAAGCGAGGGGGAGGAGGCTCGTCCCCTGCAGCTCGTCCGGCTGCGGGAGGTCCAGCAGCCGCAGGATGGTGGGCATCAGATCGATGGTGCGCACCGGCGTGGAGACCCTTCGGGCGCGAGGCAGCGGCCCCGGGAGCGACAGAATCAGGGGGACCCTCAGGGTCGATTCGTAGAGGAAGACGCCATGCGTGGCTTCCCCATGCTGCCCCAGCCCTTCTCCATGATCCGCGACGAGGACCACGAGCGTCTTATCCATCACCCCGAGCGATCCGAGCTTGTCCAGGACCTTGCCGATCTCGCGATCCGTGTAGGCCACTTCTCCGTCGTAGGGAGAGAGGGCGAAACGCTCCGCGAAAGGGGACGGGGGCTCGTAGGGCGCATGCGGATCGAAATAGTGGAGCCACAGGAAGAATCGGCCCGAAGCGGCGGCATCGAGCCACGAGAGACCCAGGCGCGTCACCTCTTCGGCCCGGCGCTCCCTGAAGCCGATCTGGCGGATCTTCTCCGAGGGGAGCCGATCGTCGTAGGAGTCGAACCCCTGCGACAGGCCGAAACGCCCGGCGAGGGGATAGCCCGAGATGACGGCGCCGGTCTTGTACCCGTGGGAATGCAGCACCTCCGCGAGAGTCACGGCGCGGGGTCCCAGCCGGTAGACTCCGTTGTTGCGGACCCCGTGATAGGCGGGATAGGTGCCGGTCAGGATGGAGACGTGGGCGGGAAGGGTGATCGGCGCGGCCGTCTCGGCCCTCTCGAACAGAACGCCATCCGCGGCCAGGCGGTCCATTGACGGAGTCTCGGCGGCGGAGTTTCCATAGCATCCGAGCCGATCCGCCCGCACCGTGTCGAGGGTGATGAGCAGGACGTTGTACCGTCCCGTCCAGCCCGTCTCCTCGCGCTTCACGAGGCGCGTGCTGCGCACCGCCACGCCCGCCAGGACGGCGAGCACGAAGAGGAACGCCGCCACCGACAGCAACTTTCGCGCGAGTGTCCGAAAACTCCCGGTCCTGGGCGCCTGAGCGTCCATCATGGCCTCATCATAGCGCTTCCTGCGCTATGATTCCGAGCGTGAAGAGCTTGGTGCGTCCGCTCTGGGACCTGCGCTCCGACGACGCGAAGGAGGTGGGCGGCAAGGCGCTCGGGCTCGCCCGGCTCATGGATCTGGGCGTCGAGGTCCCGCCGGGCTTCGTGGTCACCGCTTCTTTCTTTCTCGAAGTCCGATCACGCGAGCCGCAAGAACCTGAAGCCGAGGCCCTCTCCGAACGCATTCCCCAACCCCTGCAGCAGGAAATCGAAACGGCGCTCGAGACCCTGGGAAGCTCGCCGGCGGGTTACGCGGTGCGCTCCTCGGCGGTCGAGGAGGATTCCAGGACCGCCTCTTTCGCCGGCATCCACGAGTCGTATCTGGAGGTGGGCCGCGAGGAAGTCCTGCGCCATGTGTTCCGCTGCTGGGCCTGGGCCTTCTCCGATCGGGCCGCGGCCTACCGCGCGCGCGTGGGACTCCCCACCGATCCGGCCGCGTTCCGCATGGGGGTGGTGGTGCAGCGGATGCTTCGTCCCTCCGTTTCCGGCGTGCTGTTCACACGGGATCCGGAATCGGGAGACGAGGCGCTGCGCATCCAGGCGGTGGAAGGACTCGGCGACAAGCTCGTGCAGGGTTCCGTCACCCCCGCGTCCGTGCGGGTGCCGAGGCCCCATGGAGCCGCATCTTGTCATCCTGAAGCCCCCTTTCCCCTCGACCCGCCACGACTCGAGGAGCTGGTCGAAGTCGCACTCCGGCTGGAAGCGGCCTGGGGATGCCCCCTGGATCTGGAGTGGGCGGTGGACTCGGAACGCCTGCACTTCCTGCAGGCGAGGCCCATCACCCGCCTGGCGCGGGAAGATGCCACCCTCACCGGCGAAGGTGGGGAGGGCGACTCGCACGAAGACATCCTGTGGACCCGCGCCAATCTCCGCG
>DASYRY010000319.1:0-2061 GCA_036004025.1 Candidatus Polarisedimenticolia bacterium
GTATTCGATCAGCTCCAGGACTCCTTCCTCGTTCACCAGGCCCCTGAAGGTGGGCATGACAGGCTGGTATCCCGAGGTCACTCGGGCCGCCGGGTACAGGATCGATTCACGAAGGTAGGCATCGTCGGCCGTGATCGACTCGCCGGTCTGGAGCTTCACCGTGCTCCCATAGAGCTTGTCCAGGCTCGGCCCGCGCGCCCCCGAGGTTGGGTTGTGGCAGGTGACGCACCCCAGGTCGTTGAACAGACGCTCGCCCGCTTCTGCCAGAGACACTTCCGCCGCTCCGCCCGAAAGCCACGCTTGGAACGCCTCCGGCTGCATCACCTCGACCCAGCCGATCATCCCGGAGTGCCGCGTGCCGCAGTATTCCGCGCAGAAAAGATGGTAGCGGCCCGCCCGCGTGGCCTTGAACCATGTGGTGGTGTACCGCCCGGGCAGAGCGTCGGCCTTGACGCGGAACGCCGGCACGTAGAAGCTGTGAATCACGTCCTCGGAGGTCATGTTGAGGCGCACCGGCGTCCCCACGGGAACGTGCAGCTCGTTGATCTCCCTCCTGCCCGAAGGGTGCTGGAGCTTCCACATCCATCGTTTGCCCACCACGTTCACCACCATCGTGTCGTCCGGCGGCCGGTTCAGCCTGAGGTAGACCTCGGCTCCCCAGACGAACGTCCCCATGGCCAGAACGAGAGGGATGACCATCCAGGCGATCTCCAGGACGTGGGAGCCGTGGATGGGCGCCGGCGGCTTGTCCTTCGGCCTGCGCCGATACCGCACGGCGAAGACGAGAAGCGTCGCGGACACCAGCACGGCGAACAGCACGCTCAGGATCAAGGTGAACAGGAAGAGCTGATCCACCTCTCGGGCCTCGGCCGACGCCTGAACGGGAAAGAGAGGAAGATCAGATCGCACGGGGTGTCGACTCCAGGCCCGAGGTCCTGCGCCGCTTCTCGCGCCATAGGGCGAACGCCACCCCACCCGCCAGGGCCAGCGCGGTGGCGGCGCCAAACAGACGCATCGTGGTCAGGGCGGCCACGCCGTAATGACCCGTGGCCGGGTCGTAGTGGTAACAGAAGAGGAGGACCTGATCCACGAGGGAGCCGATCCTGCCGGCGGACGACTCCACCAGGCCCCAGCGCAGATCGCGCGGAGCGAACTCGACTCCGTCGAAGTAGCGCGAAAGCCGGCCGTCGGGCGTGAGCACCATGATCCCGGCCGCGTGGGCGTACTGTCCCGTCTCCTCGTCCAGGGAGTACCGGAAACCGACTGCGTCCGCCAGCCGGCGGATCGAGCTCCGATCTCCCGTGAGGAAATGCCATCCGGCCGCGGCGCCCGGACGTCCGTAGTCCCGCACGTGAAGCAGCTTGACCTTCGCCGCGAGCGCGGGAGTCTCCTTCGGGTTGATGCTCACCGTGACGATCCGGAAGTCTCGATCCGGCTGCAAGGACATCGTCCTCAGCGCGGAGGTGAGACCCTTCAGCTCCAGGGTGCAGAGCATCGGGCATTCGTAGTAGTTGAGGGTCAGGATCACCGCCTGGCTTCCGAAGTACTCCGAGAGCGTCACCGTCTTCCCGGATTCGTCCCGAAATACGAGATCCAGGGGAATGCGATCTCCCGTGCGCTGGTCGAGCCCCACGTCCCTCAGGGCCGGAGGCCGCGTCTCGATGGGAGGCGACTCGGGACTCCCGGCGAAGAGGAGTCGGGAAGGCAGCGCGAGCATGAGCCCCGTCACGAGAAGCCGCTTCATCTTCCTTTCTCCTTCGAGCGCTGACTCTGAGATCCCTCCGCGGGCGGCAGGCCGCCGTGCGCCGCAATCTCCAGCGCCCGCTCGATAGGAATCCTGGCAATCCCCGCCTTGCGATCCACCCAGCCATAGGAGCTCAGAGCCGCGTCCTCCTCGGCGCGCAATCTCCGAAGGTCGTCGAACGGAGAATCCTGCAGCCGGGGCTCGGGCGGCACGTCGCTGTGCCTGCCGGCGAGGGTGGAGGGCACGGGCCTCCGCCGGGCCTCCCTCTGCACCAGGTACCGGGTGAGCAGCCCGACGAGGCCGAGAACGAGAAGCGA
>DASYRY010000320.1:0-7344 GCA_036004025.1 Candidatus Polarisedimenticolia bacterium
GCATCGAGCTGAGCGATCCGGTGCAGCCGGAATCGCGGCAGCCGTACCATGACGGGGCCGGCATAGCTCGCAGCGAGGGGCCTGAGCTGTCGCGACTGCTCGCCTCGGTGCAGGCGTTCGGGAGACGCTCGGTGACGGAGCTGATGGGCCGATTCCGTGGCTCCGGAACTCCGCTGCAGGGAGCGGGCATCGTCGTCGGCAGCCTGATCGATCCGGGGAAGATCGCCAACGACCACATCCGGATTCATGCATTGGAAGGCCTGCTCTACCGGGAGGTCGTCCAGGATGCTCTGCGGCGCTGCGAGCTGCCCTGCTCGCTATGGCGGGAGCGGGATCTCCGCCCCGTCGCGCACGAGGCGCTCGGTCAGAAGGAAGCGCAGCTCCGCGGCGCGCTGCGGGCTCTCGGCAGGACGCTCCCCGGGCCCTGGCGGGCTGAGCAGAAATCCGCGGCCCTCGCCGCCTGGCTCGTGCTGGCAGGCGTTCCACTGTCGAAAGCGTCCGAAGAGCGATAGTCTTCGCCCGCGCCTGGCCATCCATGACCTGGCGCATTCCCACAGGTAATTTTCGCCCCACCCCCTCGGCGCGAACTTGAAAAAGCCGCGAGAGACATGCAGTCTCCCCCAGCGCAAGGGGTCCAGCAGGCTTCGGGGTTGATTCCCGCCCCGAAATCATGGTACGAATCGCGCAGACGCGATTCATATTTCGACTCGTCAGCCGCGGGAGGATTGTCCATGGCGCTGGCATCGCCTTTCAGCTTGAAATCCTGGATCGAGGAGAACCGCCATCTCCTGAAGCCCCCCGTGGGGAACAAGATGGTGTGGAAGGATTCGGAGATCATGGTGATGATCGTCGGCGGTCCCAACCGCCGCAAGGATTACCACGTGGATCCGGGCGAGGAGTTCTTCTACCAGATCGAGGGGGACATAACCCTCAAGATCATCGAGGACGGGAAGCCCCGGGACATCACGATCCGCCAGGGGGACATCTTCCTCCTCCCGCCCTGGGTTCCCCACTCCCCGCAGCGAGGGGCCGACACGGTGGGCATGGTCATCGAGCGCCACCGGGACGAGGGGGAAAAGGATTCCCTGCGCTGGTATTGCGACAACTGCTTCGAAGTGCTCTACGACTCCAGCTTCCAATTGCTCGACCTGGGGACTCAGCTCAAGCCGATCATCGAGAACTTCTTCGCCGACGAGAAGCTCCGGACCTGCAAGAAGTGCGGCACGGTGATGCAGCCGCCTCCGCCGGCGACGTAGGGTCCGGGGGGGCCTTTCCGCTGAAGATCGATCTTCACACTCACATCCTGCCCTCGAGCTGGCCCGATCTCGAGAAGCGCTACGGCTACGGCGGCTTCGTCCGGATGGAGCGCAGCGCTCCGCAGCGGGCGCGCATGATGATCGGGGAGAAGTGCTTTCGGGAAGTGGAGTCCAACTCCTGGGATCCCGCGGTGCGGCTGGCGGAATGCGACCGCCACGGAGTCGACGCGCAGGTCCTCTCGACCGTCCCGGTGATGTTCAGCTACTGGGCCAAGCCCCAAGACGGACTCGACCTTTCGCGCTTCCTCAACGACCACATCGCCTCGCTCGTGCGCGATCATCCGGCGCGCTTCGCGGGGCTGGGGACGGTGCCGCTGCAGGATCCCGAGCTGGCGGCGCAGGAGCTGGAGCGCTGCGTCAAGGAGCTGGGACTGTGCGGCGCGCAGATCGGCACGCACGTGAACGGCTCCAACCTGGACGAGCCTTCGCTGTTCACGTTCTTCCAGCACGCCGAGCATCTCGGGGCGGCATTGTTCGTGCATCCTTGGGAGATGCTGGGGATGGAGCGCTTGAGGAAGTACTGGCTCGGGTGGCTGGTGGGAATGCCCGCGGAGGTCTCCCTGGCGATCTGCTCGCTCATCTTCGGCGGCATCCTCGAGCGGCTCCCCAAGCTGCGGATCGCCTTCGCGCACGGCGGAGGCGCCTTCCCGGCGACGCTCGGCCGGATCGAGCGCGGGTTCTCGGCGCGCCCCGATCTGGTGGCGGTGGACAACCCGGTGAGTCCGAGGGCCTATCTCGACCGGATCTACTTCGACTCGCTGGTGCACGACATCGACATGCTCGGGTACCTTCTGAAGCTCGCCGGCGCGGATCGGATCGCCATGGGAAGCGACTACCCTTTCCCTCTCGGGGAGCCGGTCCCGGGGCAGCTCATCGAATCGCTTCTGGAGCTGACGCCTCAGGTAAGAGAGAGGCTGTTCTCCGGGACGGCCCTGGAGTTCCTCGGCGTCCCGCGCGGGAGATTCGAGCGGTGAGCGCGGACAAGCAACTCCCCTTCAACGCTCAGGAGAGCTTCGCCCGCTCGATGGACGAGCGCGATTCCCTGGCACCATTCCGCGGGCGCTTCCACATCCCGCGCCGCCGCGACGGAACCGAACAGCTCTACTTCGCCGGCAATTCCCTGGGGCTCCAGCCCATCTCGGTGGAGGCGCGGGTGAAGCGGGAGCTCGCGGAGTGGGCGGAGAAAGGAGTGGCGGGACACTTCGATTCGGCCATGCCCTGGCTCGACTATCATCGTCGCCTAGCCGCGCCTCTGGCGCGACTCGCCGGGGCTGAGCCTTCCGAAGTCGTGGCGATGAACTCGCTCACCGTGAACCTCCACCTGATGATGGTCAGCTTCTACCGTCCCACGAAGGACCGTCACCGGATACTGATGGAGGATTGCGCCTTTCCGTCGGACACCTACGCCGCCCGATCGCAGATTTCCTTCCACGGCTTCGATCCCTCCGAGGCGCTCAGGGTCGCGAAACCTCGCGACGGAGATTCGGCGCTGCGGACGGAGGACCTCTTGGACCTCCTGGAGCAGGAAGGAGAAAAGATCGCCCTGGTGCTCCTGGGAGGCGTGAACTACTTCACGGGCCAGGCTTTCGACCTGGCGGCCATCACGACGGCGGCGAAGGGCAAAGGCTGCGCCGTGGGACTGGATCTGGCTCACGCCATCGGCAACGTGCCGCTTCGGCTGCACGACTGCGGTGCGGATTTCGCCGTCTGGTGCTCCTACAAATACCTCAATGCGGGCCCCGGAGCGCTCGCCGGCTGCTTCGTACACACCCGGCACGCCCGCGATTCCTCGCTCCCGCGCTTCGCGGGCTGGTGGGGCAACGACCCGGCGACTCGCTTCAAGATGCACCTGCTTCCCGAGTTCGTTCCGGTTCCCGGAGCCGACGGCTGGCAGCTCAGCAATCCTCCGATCCTGGCCGCCGCTCCCCTGCTCGCCTCGCTGGAGATCTTCGATGAGGCGGGGCTCGACGCCCTGCGCGCGAAATCGACGCTGATGACCGGCTACCTGGAATTCCTGGTCCAGCAAATCCCGGGCGAGCAGTACGAGCTGCTGACCCCGCGCCACCACGACGAGAGAGGCTGCCAGCTCTCGCTCCGTGTAAAAGTCGATGCGAAGGCGCTGTTGCGGGAGCTGGATTCGCAAGGGATCGTGGCGGATTTCCGCGAGCCGGGAGTGCTGCGCTTCGCCCCGGTCCCTCTGTACAACACCTTCCGCGAGGTGTGGCAGCTCGCCCGGGTGCTGGGCGAGGCCGAGCGCCCCTGAGGCCGAGGATCATGCCGACCGATGCGCAGCGATTCGTGGTGGTGGGGGGAGGCCTTGGGGGCGCCTTGATGGCGGTCTACCTCGGCAACGCCGGATACGAGGTGGAAGTGTACGAACGCCGGGAGGACCCCCGGAAGGCAAAAGCCGCCGAAGGAAGGTCCATCAACCTTGCCATCTCCACGCGAGGATTGCACGCGCTGGAGAAAGCCGGACTCAAGGAGAAGATCCTCTCGAGCGCCATCCCGATGCGCGGCCGGATGCTGCATGCCCCGGACGGCTCGCTTCGCTTCCAGCCTTACGGAACACGCCCCGAGCACACCATCAATTCGGTCTCCCGCTCCGCCCTGAATGCGGCCCTGCTGGATGCCGCCGAGGCGCTTCCCAACGTCCGGCTCCACTTCGGCAAGCGCTGCACGGGAGTGCATCTCGAAAGCGCCGTCGCGACGTTCGTCGATCAGGAAACCGAAGGCACGATCTCCGCCGGAGGCGATGCGATCCTCGGGACCGACGGAGCCTTCTCGGCCGTACGCTTGCAGATGCAGAAGCATGAAGGATTCAACTATCATCAGGCCTACCTGCAGCATGGCTACAAGGAGCTGGTGATTCCTCCCTCGCGCCAGGGCGGCTTTCTGATGGAAAAAAACGCGCTCCACATCTGGCCGCGCGGCGGGTACATGCTGATCGCCTTGCCCAATTTCGACGGCTCGTTCACTTGCACCTGCTTCTGGCCCCTTCAGGGGCCCCACAGCTTCGAGGCGCTCCGCACGCCCGAGGAGGTCGCCGTCTGTTTCCGCCGGGAGTTTCCCGACGCGGTCCCTCTCATGCCCACGCTGGCGGACGACTATTTCCAGAACCCCACCGGCTCGCTGGTGACCATCCGCTGCGATCCCTGGCATTTCCGCGACAAGGTGGTTCTGCTCGGGGACTCGTGCCATGCTGTGGTCCCGTTCTACGGTCAGGGAGCCAACGCCGCGTTCGAGGACTGCCTGGTGCTGGATGAATGCCTGCGGGAGCACCCGGACGATCGGGCGGCGGCGTTCGCCCTCTACCAGAAGCGGCGCAAGGTGAACACCGACGCGCTCGCGGATCTGTCGCTGGAGAACTTCGTGGAGATGCGCGACAAGACCGCCTCCCGGATCTTTCTCATCGAGAAGAAGCTCGAGAAGGCGCTCCACCGTGCGTTCCCGGCCTGGTTCGTGCCGCTTTACAGTCTCGTCACCTTCAGCCGCACTCCTTACGCGGAGGCGGTGGCGCGCTCGCGGCGCCAGTGGCGGCTGGTGAAAGCCGTCGCGCTGATCCTGACCTTCTTCGCCGCCTACTGCTTCACGAAATGGATGGGACCATGGAGCTGAACTACGCCTCATATCTCAAGCTCGAAGAGTTGCTCTCCCTTCAGGAGCCGCAATCCAAGCCGGAAGAGCACGACGAGATGCTCTTCATCGTGATCCATCAGACCTACGAGCTGTGGTTCAAGCTCCTGCTCCACGAGCTGGAGCAGATCAAGAGCGACTTCTCGTCGAACCAGCTGTTCCGCGCCATCGCCGGATTCAAGAGGATCCGCACGGTGATGAAGACGCTGGTGGGACAGCTCGACATCCTGGAGACCATGACCCCGATGTCCTTCTCGGGGTTTCGCGAGCGGCTGGAGACCGCCTCCGGCTTCCAGTCGATCCAGTACCGCGAGCTGGAGTTCGTCCTGGGCTACAAGCGATCAGAGCTGCTGAACGCGTTCCCGCAGGGCTCACCCGCCTTCCAGGCGCTCGAAAAGAGGCTGCGTGACCCGTCGCTTCAGGACCATTTCTACGACTTCCTGGAGCAACGGGGCGTCTCGATCCCCCGGGACATCCGCGGGCGGGACGTCACCCTCGCCACGGCGGCGGATCCGCGCGTGCAGGACGGCATCTACAAGCTCTACAAGGAGCATCCCGACGTGGCGATCCTTCTGGAGCTGATGACCGATTTCGACGAGGGGCAGCAGGAATGGCGCTACCGGCACGTCAAGCTGACCGAGCGCACGATCGGGAACAAGATGGGGACGGGAGGATCCTCCGGCGTCGACTTCCTGAAGAAGACGCTGTTCAAGTCCTACTTCCCCGACCTCTGGGCCATCCGCCATCGATTCTGAGATGAAGATCTACGACCTCTCCCCCGCGATCGGCCCCGCGTTGAAGGTATGGCCTGGCGACACGCCGCCTTCGCGCGAGGTCCTGATGGACATCAAGCACGGGGCGAATCTCACCCTCTCCACACTCCACGCCACGGTCCACCTCGGGGCCCACGCCGACGCGCCGAGCCATTACGCCGCGGAGGCCCCTTCCATCGAGGCGAGGAGCCTCGAGTTCTACATGGGCCGCTGCCAGGTGATGCGGGTTCCGGTCGCGCGCGGCGCCAGGATCCTGCCCTCCGATTTGCGCGGGACGCTCCAGGCCGAGCGGCTCCTTCTCGCCACGGGGACCTTCCCCGATCCGGGCGAGTTCAACGAGGATTTCGCCGCGCTCTCCCCCGAGCTCGTCGACCACCTGGCGCGGCGTAACGTGAAGCTCGTGGGGATCGACACCCCCAGCGTCGACCTTTTCAGCTCCAAGGACCTCCCTGCCCACCTCGCCTGCCTGCGTCATGAGATGGCGATCCTGGAGGGGCTGGTCCTGCGGGAAGTCCCCGAGAGCATCTACGAGCTCATCGCACTGCCTCTCAAGCTCGAAGGCTTCGACGCCTCCCCCGTCCGCGCCATCCTGCGCGCATAGAGTGCCGGCGACTCGACCGACGACCCCCGATTAATAGGGCATCGTCACACGCGTGGCGCCGGACGTGAAGCTCACGCGACTCACCTCTCCGATGGTCGCCGACGGGACGTAGAACTCCACTTGGAACATGCCGGTCGTTCCATTGATCATCCCCTCGATTCGATAAACGAGGTGGGCCTCTCCAACCATCCTGCTTCGGCCCAGCTCCATGATCTGTTCCTTGATCGAGTCCGGATACTCGAAGGTGCTTGCCTGGGCGGGTTCCCAACCCGGCAGGTCCGCGACCAGGTGCCGATCCAGGCCGCCGAGGTCCAATGAGCCCAGAGGGAGAAGAATGGTCTCAAAGATATGGCCAAGGATCTCGGCAGACACCTCTATCAAGGTTTCGGGCGTCGCCTCATTGATTGCCTTGGTCGCGTCTGTGTTGGCCCGTACCGTGACGGAATCATAATCCTTTCTCTGGATCGCGGCGTTCGCGCGCATGACCGCCTCGACATAGCGTGCCAAGTAATCCGCCGTGATCGCCGGGGCTGCGGCGGACACGCCCGCGACGGCGGTCGTCAGTGCGGATCTCGGCGCCTGTGCCACCACTTTCACCGTCGCCTCGAGGCCCGAGCCCAACGTCAGCTCGTGCCCGGCGGCGATGGCCCGCTGGAGCGCGGCACTGGTGGATTGAGTGAGGTGCGCCCCTCCGCTCTGCGCCGCGGCATCCGCCACGGAGGCGCCGACCTCGGTGGCCGCCTCCACGGCGGCTGCAGGAGCGGCCTCCGCTGCAGGCGCGCTGGCGGGCGCCGTGGCCGGGGGCGCCATGGCCGCGTCCATGATTCCGCCCGTGATGGCTCCGATCGTCGCTCCCATCACGGCCCCCTGCATTGGATCGGATTGCGTTTCCCTGGCGCTGAGGGCTCCGCTGACCGCTCCCCCGATGAACCCGGCACACGGGCCCGCGCATCCGGGGATGAACGAGGCGGCGATCCCCACCGTGATCCCCGCGATTTCAGGCCACGCGGTCCGGTAGCCG
>DASYRY010000321.1:0-7420 GCA_036004025.1 Candidatus Polarisedimenticolia bacterium
GCCGCTGACCGCCCTCACCTACCGCGCGGAGCTTTGGGCGTGGGGGGCTCACCCTCTTTTCCCCCACCTCACGAACCTCGCGCTGGCCGCCGCCGCGGCGGGTCTTCTGGTGGTGGTGGTGCGACGCGTTACCGGAGACGCGCCACTCGCCGCATGCGCCGGAATCCTCTTCGCCTTGCATCCGTATCACGTCGAGAATTGCTGGTGGATCGCCGGGCGAGCCGACATGCTGGCCTTTCTCTTCCTTCTTCTGGCGTTCCTGGCCTACGACCGCTGGAGGGTGACGACACGCCGGATTCCCGCGGCGGCCATGTTGTTATTCGAGGCCGCTCTTCTCTGCAAGGAGGCGGCCGTCTCTTTTCCGGCCATTCTCCTTCTCACCGGGATGGCGGATCGAAATCGTCGAGCCGGAAGGCGGGAGCTGGCGCGCGGCGTGCTCCCGATGCTCGCGGTCACGATCGCGCACTTCCTGCTGCTGCGCCGAGCCATGCTGGGAGAGGGCTCTCTCGCTCAGATGAAGGGAACCGCGCCTCGATGGGCGGGCAACCTGTTCGCCTTCATCGCGGGCTCGGTGATCCCCTTGCACACCGAGTTCCTGGAGGGCCGGCCCTTTTTCTACGGCTCGCTCGCACTCGCGCCGATCTCTCTGGCGCTTCTCTCCATCATCAGGAGCAGGAGAAGGATGCCGGCGCGATTCGCCCCCGCGTCGCTTGCCTTCCTGATCCTGGTCGCCCCTTCGCTGCTCTCCTTTCAGGAACGCTATCTGTACCTGCCGAGCGCGGCCTCGGCGGTGGCGCTCGCCTCTTTAAGCCGAGCGATGCCTTCCCGGCGTCGTGGATTCTTATGGGCGGGGCTGATGGCGATCTGGCTGGGATCGCTCGGATGGCACGCACTGGCCTGGAGCGATTCGGGACGAGCCTCCGAGCGTCTGATCCGGGGCCTGAAGAGCGCGAGCATGCGCCCGGAGGCGAAAGAGATTCTGGTGATCAACATGCCCCACCGGGTCCACGGCGTGGCATTGGCCGCCAACTTTCAGGAAGCGGTCGTTCTCTCGGGAGGGCGGAGGCTGCCCATCCGGGCCATTACCGCCCTAGACTTTCCCAGCGGAGAGGACGACGGCCTGGCGGGAGGACTCGCGGAGGCGGTCAGGGCGACACCTTCGGGCGTGGAAGTGCATTTGGACATCCCTTCTCGGAGATTCTCCCGGATCGTCCTGCCTCCGCCCGGCGGGCTCATCGCGGCGCGAGGCGGCGCATGGGAAGTGTCGTTCGAAGACGCACAAAGCCTCGTGGTGAGACACCCTTCGGGACCCGGACGCGATGCCTACCTCTGGTCCGAGGGCAGGCTCCGACTCCTCGAAGTTCCCGGGCTTTGAAGGTGGGGCATGACGATGAGAAGGCTCAGGACTGTGCGGAGAGGCGTTTCGCCAGGGCGTGGTGCTGCTCCCACAGGTCGCGGGGCATCCTCTCGCCGAATTTCTCCAGGAATTGCTGCTGGCTCACCAGAGCTCCGCGCCATTGGGCCGGGTCCACGGTGAGCAGCTCCAGGATGTCGGAAGGTGCGAGTCCCAGTCCATCGAAATCGAGTCCCGAGACGGACGGGATATGACCGATGGGAGTCTCGGTGGCCTCCCCTCCTCCGCTGCATCGCTGGACGATCCACTGGAGCACGCGAAGGTTTTCTCCGAATCCCGGCCAGAGAAACCTGCCATCCGCTCTGCGACGAAACCAGTTGACTCGGAAGACCCGGGGCGGTCGCGACAGTCCCCGGCCCACCTTCAGCCAGTGCGCAAAATAGTCCGCCATGTTGTAGCCGCAGAACGGCAGCATGGCGAAAGGGTCGCGGCGGACGACGCCGACCTGCCCCGTGGCCGCCGCGGTGGTCTCGGAGGAGAGGGTCGCGCCAAGAAAAGTTCCGTGCGGCCAGTCGAATGCCTCGTAGACCAGGGGCACGACGCTGGCGCGCCTTGAGCCGAACAGGATGCCCCCGATCGGAACGCCGTTCGGATTGGCCCATTCCGGAGAAAAGCTGGGGCACCGGTGGATGTCCACAGTGAACCGGCTGTTCGGCTGGGCCGCGGGCGTGGGGCTGGTGGGCGTCCAGGGCTGCCCCATCCAGTCGAGGCACTCCGCCGGCGGATCCTCCAGACCTTCCCACCAGACGGTGCCATCCTTCTTCAGCGCCACGTTGGTGAACAAGGTGTCCTGGCTCACCGCGTTCGCGGCGTTGGGATTGGACTTCATGCTCGTTCCCGGAGCGACGCCGAAGAATCCCGCCTCCGGGTTGACTGCGTAGAGCCGGCCGTCCTCGCCAGGGCGCAGCCAGGCGATGTCGTCCCCCACGGTCCAGATCCGCCATCCCTTGAACCGCTCGGGAGGGACCAGCATCGCCAGGTTGGTCTTTCCGCAGGCGCTGGGGAAGGCTCCGCACAAGTAGGTAAGCTTTCCGGAAGGATCTTCGACTCCCACGATCAACATGTGCTCCGCGAGCCACCCCTCGCGCTGCCCCAGGACACTGGCCAGCCGCAAAGCGAGGCACTTCTTGGAGAGCAGCGCGTTGCCGCCGTACCCGGAGCCGACGCTCCAGATCGTGTTGTCCTGCGGGAAATGACAGATGTAGCGTCGCTGCGGATCCAGGTCGGCGCACGAATGGAGGCCGCGCGTGAAATCGTCCGAGGAGCCGAGCCGATCCAGCGCCGGGCGGCCCATGCGGGTCATGGTCCCCATGTTCAGGACGACGTAAAGGCTGTCGGTGATCTCCACCCCCACCTTGTTGAAGGGAGAGCCGGGAGGCCCCATCAGAAAGGGGACGACGTAGAGAGTCCGGCCGCGCATGCAGCCGTCGAAGATCGCGCTCAGGCGGCGATAGGCCTCGGCCGGCTCCATCCAGTTGTTGGTGGGACCCGCGTCCTCTTTCTTGGGGCAGCAGATGAAGGTGAGCGCCTCGGTCCGGGCCACGTCGTTCGGGTTGCTGCGATGCAGCGTGCACCCGGGCAGGGCTTCCTGGTTCAGTCGCACCAGCTCGGAGGCCGCGATCGCCTCTTCGGTGAGCCGCTCCCTCTCCTCACGGCTCCCGTCGCACCAGACGATCTGGTCGGGCTTGCACAGCCGGACGCACTCGTCCACCCAGGCGGTCAGCGTCGAATTCGTCGACAATGCCGTGGCTCCTCAGCTAGAACGGCCGTCGGATAGGCCGGTTATCTTACTCCGAACCCCGTCAGGTCGAGAAAACCGGATCGTCGGCTCCCACCGGCTTCCGGAACGCGTGCTGGGTCTTGTACACCGAATAGCCGAGGCTTCGATAGAAGGCGTGGGCCTCCTCGCGGATCACGTTGGAGCGAAGCGACACCGTCGAGCATCCCTTTTCGATTGCCCACCGCTCCGCGCGGCGCATGAGCGCGCGCCCCACGCCCCGCCGCCGGCATGCCGCGTCCACCACCAGTCCGCCGATTTCGCCACGAAGATCCGTCTCGGGCACGAGATAGCGAAAGACGTGGATCCAGCCGGCCAGAGGAGTCCCGGGAAGGTCCACCACGAAGACCGCGTGTCCGTCGTCCGCCAGAAGCGCGGCGAGCCGGACTTCCATCTGCTCCAGGGTGGACCGATAGCCGAGCTGCGCCGACAGCTCCACCAGCCGCGCTTCGTCTCCCTCGCGCGCGGCGCGAATCACAAGTTCCGAGTCTCTCTGCGGGGTCGGCACGAAGAGCGCCTCCGGATCCGAATCAGGAATAGGACATCCCGGGGTGCACCAGCTTGAGCACCAGCCCGAACAGCGGCGAGGCGAAGCGAGGAAAGATCACCATGGCCACCACCAGACCGATCAGCGAGAACTGCGGGGCGCGCGCGAGCTGTCGCAGTCTGGATGCGGCCTTCTCGGGGAGGATCAAGCCCACCGCCGCAGATCCGTCGAGTGGCGGAAGGGGCACGAGATTGAACGTTCCCAGGATGACGTTTTCCATCAAGAGCACCGAGAGGCCCTGAGCGAGAAACGCCGCCAGGGTTCCCGCGCCCCCCTGCGCCGGAGCGATGACATGCGAGAGGTTGGCGGAAGGCGGAGCCGCGAAATAGCCGCTCGCCAGACCGGCCCGCATGAGCACGAAGGCGAGGATCGCCAGGCAGAAATTGGCGGCGGGACCGGCGGCCGCCATCCAGGCCGCACGCCGCGGATGACGCTCGGCCCAGTAAGGATCGTACGGGGCGCTCGCCCAGCCCATGGCCCAGCCATTGCTGATGGCCGTGAGAAGCGGGACGACCAGCATGCCGATTGGCTCGCGTCGGAGGTGCGGGATCGGGGAGAGCGAGACCTGGCCTCCGAGGTACGCGGTGCGGTCCCCTCCGCGCAGAGCCACCCAGGCATGCGCCGCCTCGTGCACCGTCGTGGAGAAGAGGAAGGCGACGAACCAGAACAGTCCATCCATCACGCGGGTGGGATCCATTGCTACTGGAGGTTCTCCACGATGAACCCGCCGAAGACACTCGAGTCGGCCTTCAGTCCTAGCCGCCTTGCGGCGCAGGTGTCATAGTTGGTTCCGGGCATGAGCAGGACGTCCCCTAGAAGCGCCGTGACCCAGCCTGCCCCCCCGCGGTACTGCACGCCCGTGACGGTGACGGTGCGCTCGGGAGGCACCCCCAGCAGATTCTTGTCGTCCGAGAGACTGAACTGAGTCTTGCTGAGCACCACGTTGAGCCGGCGGGAATACTCCGACTCCATCTGCGCGAGGGCCGCCGCGGCCTCCGGCGCGTACTCCACTCCCTTGGCGCGATAGATCTTCCGCGCCACCGCCTCGATCTTCTCCTTGAGCGGCGCATCGTCCGGGTAGAGGAGGCGGAACGACTCGCCCTCGCCGGCGGCCTCGACTTCCTTGAGAACCGTCTCCGCCAGGGCACGACCGCCTTCCGCCCCGTCGGCGTGACCCGTCTGCACCACGGCCGGGATGCCGATCCGCTCACGGATGGCGGAAGTGCAGAAGCGGACCTCTCCTTCGTCATCGGTCGCGAAGCGGTTCATGGCTGCCACCACCCTAACGCCGTACTGTTTCAGGTTTTCGGCGTGGATTTTCAGGTTCTCCATTCCCCGCAGGCAGGCTTCCCGATCGGGAGCGAAGCGCCACTTCTGCCCCGGAGCGCCCTCCGCGCCGATCGGCTTCGCGCCGCCGTGATACTTCAGATCGCGGGTCGAGAAGACCAGCACGCAGGCCGAGGGACGGATCGCCGCGGTGCGGCAGACCACGTCGAAGAACTTCTGGGCTCCCAGGTCGGCGCCGAATCCCCCTTCGGTAACGACCAGGTCGGCATGGCGCCGCGCCAGTCGCAGCGCCACCAGGCTGCTGTTCCCGTGGGCGATGTTGGCGAACGGCCCGGTGTGGATGAAGCCTCCGCTGCCGGCGATGGTCTGCACCAGATTCGGATTGATGGCGGTCTTCAGGAGGGCCTGCATGGCCCCCACCACGCCGAGTCCGGCCGGCGTCACCTCGGTCCCGTCTTCGTACCTCGCCACCCGAATGCGCCCGATCCGGGCCCCGAGGTCTTCCATGTCCTTCGCGAGACCCAGCACCGCCATCAGCTCGCTGGCCGCGGTGATGATCGAGCCGCCTTTCAGGGTGGGCCTTCCTTCGCGGATCTTGCCGTCCGGGGAGAGGATCACCTGACGCAGGCTGCGATCGCAGAGGTCGACCACGCGGGGCCATTCGATGCTCTCCAGCCGGATCCCCTTCCGGGCGCCCGGCGTGGAGAGATAGGACATGAGCAGGCACCACAGGAGGTTGTGGGTCTCGGTGACCGCGGCGATGTCGCCGGTGAAGTGAAGATTGATCTCTTCCATCGGAAGGACCTGGCTGTAGCCGCCGCCGCAGGCCCCGCCCTTGACCGAGAGGGTCGGACCGACGCTGGGCTCCCGCAGGACGAAAGTGGCGCGCCTGCGATCGGATCGCTCCTTGAGCATCAAGTTCAGCCCGTCGGTGAGGGCGATCGTGGTGAGCGTCTTCCCGCTCCCCGCGGGAGTCGGGTTCATACCGGTGACCAGGATCACCTTGCCGTTGCGGTCCTCACCACCCGGGCGGGACGAGAGGCGGTGGGAGATTTTCGCGTAGCGACCCGCATAGGAGAAGAAATGCGCGGTGTCGGTGGGGAGCCCCATCCCCCGGGCGATCTCCTCGATGGGTCGCATCTTTTTGAGGGCATCGGTGGCGATGACGTAATCGGGCGGTTGTGCATTCGACATGGGGGGCCTCGTCACTCTCCGGAATGGACCCGGGTCTCAGGCACGGACCGCCGGTCGACCCGCGCGATCCAGGCCTGCAGCTGAGGATGGTCCCTCCCGGGCTTCATGGAGTCCATCAGGACTTTGTGAAAGAGATAGGGATCGTTCTCGGGGTGAAGGGTGGCGTACTTGAGGAATGGAAAAGCCGCCACGTCGGCGGCCGAGTACTCGCCCATCAGGTACTCCCGGCCCGTGAGCATCTGCTCGAAGAGATCCAGGTACCCTTGCAGGGCCGCCCCGAGACGCGCCACCCGCTCGCGATCGATCTCTCCGGTGGGCTTCTGCAGCTCCTCGGTCATTTCGTTGGGCGGGCGCTTCCAGACGCGGTTGAACCAGTCGATGAAGATCAGGCATTCGGCTCGGCGCGCGGGATCGGCGGGATAGAGGCGGGGCCGCTCCGGATATCGCTCCTCCAGGTAGCGCACGATCTCCATCGAGTCGTGAACCGCTCGCTCGCCGTCGAGCAGCACCGGCACGAGGTCCTGCCCGCTGACCCGCCGGACTTCGCCGCGATCGTCGTAAGGCACGGGTACGTACTCGAACGGAAGGCCCTTGTGAGCCAGAGCCAGAGCGACACGCTCCACGTTGGTGGAGGCCGGCACGGTATAAAGCCTCAGCATGGTCGCTCCTGCAGGGGCACGGGGGGTGGAAGACTCCGGTAAAGTGTAGATCAGATCGGCGCTCGCGAGCATCCCGTGCCGAATGTCGTTGACCGTCTCCAGCGTGGCTGTTATCTTTTCGGCATGCGAAGGTCGCTTCTCAAGTCCCTGTCGATCCTGCTGGTTCTCCTTGGGTGCATCGCCGCCTCCGGGAACGCGGTCGCCGGCTCCGGCTGAGCCGGGTGAACGAACCCCAACCTGCCGGTCGGCAGGTTCGCGCTGATCAACGTCGAGCCCGGACACCTCTACTCCCAGTTCTCCTTCTCCTACGTGCCGCTTTCCACGCAACACGAGGAAGCCTGTCCCGACATCGGCCCCATCTGCAACGTGCGCGCGGAGCCGCCGCAGATCCACGATCAGACCATCGACCTCGCGGAGCTGCGGGCCAATCTGGAGTTCGGATTGAGCGCGCGATGGGCTCTCGTCGCGCTCCTTCCCTTTCGCACGGTCCGGACCAGGATCGTCTATCGGAATCTGGCGGGAGATCCGATCACCCTGGACTA
>DASYRY010000322.1:0-13108 GCA_036004025.1 Candidatus Polarisedimenticolia bacterium
ACGACCAGGGAGGGGGCCAAAGCGGCACGCGCTACGGCGCCAACAACGTCGCCTTCAAGTACAACGGCATCCTCTCCCCCAAGTTCTTCATCGATGCGCAGCTTTCCCGCCACGACGGCAGGTTCAGCGAGGAAACGGTGGTTGACGGCTATCGGATCCGGGACCGGCGCGTCCAGATCCTGTTCAACTCGGGAGAAGTTCCCGTGGGACCCGCGAACTTCACGGGGGGCACCGGTTTCCTGTCGGTTCAAAGCGACATCAGCACGCAGTTGTCAGTGAAGATGACCAATGTCCTGCCGGGAAACAACGAGCTGAAGTACGGAATGGAGTACAGCAAGCTCGAGTACCTGGACGACCAGAGCTATACGGGCCCGTCGGCGCTGGTTTACTTCGCGAACAGCTGCACGGCCAATCCCGGAGTCGCCTGCCGCTCCGATGCGGACTGTCCCGGCGGAGACACGTGCGACACATCGGTATTCAACCAGGTCCCGGTGGCCACGACCTCGGGCGCGACGCTGGATCGGCGCGGCACCACGAGTTACAGGATGACCCGGAACCGGTACTATCCGACGCCTCCCGCCACCACGACGAACGACATGAACTTCTTCGTCCAGGACACCTGGCAAGCCTCTGCGCGCTGGACGGTCAAGGCTGGAGTCCGGGCCAACCACGAGAAGATCGAAGGATCCGGAACCTACAGCCTCCCGGTGGATCTGACCGCGTCGAACCGCGTGGGCACGACCACCTTCTCGCCGGGAAGCTACACCTTCGACTGGGAGTTCTCTCCGCGGCTCGGATTCACCTACGACGTGCTGGGGACCGGGAAGAGCAAGCTCTACGCCAACTACGCCAGGTACTTCGAGCGGGTCCCCAACGATCTGGCCATCCGCTCCTTCAGCAGCGAGACTTCCAGCACGCGGGTGAACTACGCCCTGGCGGGCACCCCGGATCCGTTCGTCCCTTGGGATCAGCAGGCCACCCAGGTCGGCGCGCCCAACTTCCAGGGCTTCCCCAATACGCGGGTCCAGCCCGGAACCAAGCTCCCCTATGAAGACGAGTATGTCCTCGGCTACCAGCAGCAGCTCCGGCCCGATCTCTCGGTGGAAGTGAGAGGAATCTTCCGGTATCAGGGCCGCGTCCTGGAGGACGTCCAGTTCACCGCGCTGGAGTCGACCCAGAACTACTATTACGGGACCAACTACGGCTATCCGTGCGACCCGTTCCCCAGCTCAGGAACCACCTGTCCCGGCGTTCCGGCCGGGTCCTTCGACGCGGCGCCTTTCGGCGAGTACGTCCTGGCCAACCCGGCCCAGAACACTCCCGCCAGCGCCGGGTTTCCCAACCCGAAGCGGGACTACAAGGCCCTGGAGCTGATCGTCAACAAGACCTTCGCGAACAACTGGGCCATGGTATTGAACTACCGTTACTCTCAGCTGATCGGAAACTATGAGGGCCTGTTCCGCAACGACAACGGCCAGAGCGATCCGAATATCACCTCGTTGTTCGACTTCCCCAACTCGCCGCTCATGTCGGGACAGTTCTTCAGCGGATTCCTGAACACCGATCGGACCCACACCCTGAGCGTCTATCCCTACTACCGCTGGCCGAACGGGTTCACGCTCGGGGGCGGCTTCAACTGGCTGTCGGGCACACCCCGACAGCCCTTCCTCGCGCATCCCAGCTATCAGAACGGTGGAGAGATTCCCGGCATCGACCCGGTGTATGCCTGGTGGGAGGATACCGACGCTGACACCGTGGCCGACACGCTCACCCAGGGCTCTGCGAACGACTTCTTCAACGATCCGAACGCCGTGAGCGGCCTCTTCTTGTACGACTACAAGAAGGTCAAGCGCGGCTACCTGGGCAGGACGCCTGACATCATGACGATCGACATGAAACTCAACTATCCGATCAAAATCGGGGACAAGTCGCAGCTGAATCTGGGGCTGGCCATCTTCAACCTGTTCAACAACCAGGAGGCGAGATCCTTCGACGACAACGTGGAGTCGATCGCCGGGATTCAGGATCCCGACTTCCTGACGCCCAATGATTTCGGGCCGCCCAGGACGATGAGCCTCTCTGTGAACTGGTCGTTCTAGCGAGTCGGCGGCCATCGCGAGGGCCCGCGCGGCGCGGGCCCCTTTTTTTGCCTTCTGCGCTAAACTCCAGCCGTGAAACGATCCTCCTCCGCGGCCATCCTGTCGGTCCTCGTCCTGGTCGGCCTGCTGGGCGGTGCCGCCGTCTCCGGCCGCGGCCTGGCCCGGGTTCCCGCGGGACGCTTCGGCGCGACCGGGAACAGAATTCTCCCTCCAGGCTGGCACTTCGTCTCGCCCTTTCACCCCGTGCAGATTCTCGCTTTGCAGGGAGACGGCGCCCTGCCGCCTCTGCCGATTGCCAACCGGGAAGGGGTCCAGGCGGATGCCCTGCTGCAATTCCATTATCGGGCGACCCTCGAGACGCTGATGCGCGCCTCGCGCACGCGCCAAATGGGTTTCCACCGGCTCCTCGAGAACGCCGCCGCGGCGGCCCTCGCAGAGGCAACCCGAAACCGATCCGCCTCCGAGCTTCTGGACCACGACTCGCTGGATGCTTCGCTGACCGCGGCGGTCACGCGGCGCCTGGCGGAGGCGGGAGTAAAGATCTCCTCCGTTCGTTGGGAAATCCGCCTTCCGCAGGAGTTCCGTGACAGCACGCTGAGAAGCCAAGTCCGGGAGAAGGCCCGCGCGACCGGGGTCCACCTCCTGCTCATCGGCCTGGACGCCGCAGACTGGGAATCGATCGATCCACTCCTGACTGCGGGACGGCTTCCCCACCTGAAATCGCTCCTGGATTCCGGCGTCCGCGGAGTCCTGCGCTCCTACAACCCGATGGTGTCGCCGCTGCTCTGGACCACGGTGGCCACCGGAAAGGGCCCCGACGTCCACGGGGTGGCCGATTTCAGCGTGATCGAGACGAAGTCGGGCGCGAGAGTGCCGATCAGCAGTCGCTACCGGAAGGTAAAAGCGATCTGGAACATCCTGTCGGATCTGGACCGCAGCGCGGCCGTGGTCGGGTGGTGGGCGACCTACCCCGCCGACCACGTTCGCGGCGTGATGATCTCGGATCGGGTAGCCGCCTTGAGCATGCTCCCGAACCGCGAGAGCCTTGCGGCGGGGCCCGGCTACACCTACCCCCGGGAGCTGATCGGAGAGCTGCTCCCAGAATTCCGCCGGCCGGTCGAAATCACGCTGGAAGAGCTTCGAACCTTCGCCGACGTCACGCCGGAAGAGTACCGAGCCGGCCTGCAATGGATCGCCCATCCCCCCGCCGCTCCCGAGGGCGGAAAAGGGAAGCCTCCGGTGCAGGATCCCTCGGGACTTCTCCTGAAGATCCTGGCGGCCGCCCGGAACTATCAGGCGGCAGCCCTGAAAACCCTGGCCCGGGGACCCTTCGATCTCACCGCGATCTACTTCGAAGGGATCGATCTCGTGGGGCACCGCTTCCAGCACTACCGTCCCCCCAAGATGGCGATGGTGAGCGCCGAAGAATTCGCCAAGTTCAGCCGCGTCGTGGGCGAGTATTACGTCTATCAGGACCGCCTGCTGGGCGAGCTGATGCGCAGGACCGGGCCTAGGACCACGGTCATGGTGATCTCCGATCACGGCTTCAAGACCGGGGCCCGGCGTCCCGAGGGGATCCTCCCCTACACCGTCGATCAGCCAGTGGAGTGGCATCGCGAGGATGGAGTTTTCATCCTGAGCGGGCCAGGCGCCGCACGGGGTCAACTGCGCGAGCGCGTCACGCTCTTCGACATCGCCCCGACGCTTCTCGCCTTGCTCGGAGCTCCGGTCCCGGCCGACATGCCTGGCCGCGTGATGGCTCCCGCCCTCGATTCGGGATTCCTCGCGAGGTTCCCCCCGACCCGGATTCCTACTTATGAAGGGCTGGGCGGGCCACGCCGATCCGAGGAGACCGGCGACTCCGAAGCGGTCTCGGCGGAGATGATGGCGCAGCTTCGCGCTCTTGGATACGTCGGGGGAGATGCTCCGGCGCCCCGCAAGCAGGCCGGTCCATCCGAGCCGCAAAGCGGCCCAGCGGCGCAGGAGGACACGGCCGTGAGCTACCACCGCAATCTTGCGACTTATTACCTCAGCCGAGGCGAGCATGAAAAGGCCATCGCGGAGCTGAAGGAGGCCAACCGCCGTGACCAGCTCCCCAAGAGCTACGCCATGCTCTCCGAGGCCTACGATGCCCTGGGACGAAAGCGTGAGGCGCTCGCCGCGCTCGAGGAGGGCTGGGACAAAGTCGCCGATTCCATGGCCGCCGACTCGATCCTCTGGTACGTGCAGCTAGCGCTGGACACGGGGGACGCTCAGCGCGCCCGGCGCTTCCTCGAAGAGCATCGCTCCCGGCTCGATGCAGCCCCGGCCATCCTGCAAGCGGCCCAGGGACTGCTGGCCGAGCAGTCGGGAAGCATCCAGGAAGCGAGCCGGCTCTATGAGTCGGCCCTCGCCACCGACCCGACCCTGGTCGCCGCAGCGCGACCTCTGGCGGCGCTCTACACGCGGGAAGGAAAGCTGGAAGCGCTGCGTCCGGTCCTGGAAGCGGGACTGGCGCGCAGCGAGCGGATCGATGAGTATCACAACCTGCTGGGCGCGCTGGATTCCAGGCATGGGAACAAGGAGTCCGCCTTGGCCCACTTCCGCCGCGCCGCGGAGCTGAATCCTGCCGATGCCCGCTTCACGCTGAATCTGGCCCTGACGCTCATGGACTTGCAGCGCTGGGAAGAGGCGCGCAGCGTGCTGGAGGAGGCGACGGCGCAGAAGCCCGATGGAGATCTCCTTCTGGCGCTGGGGAACGTGAGGCTCAAGCTGGGCCCCCCCGAGGCGGCGCTCTCCGCTTTCCAGGGCGCGGCGCGCGCGGGAGCGGATCCCACCCGGACCGATCTGGGGACGGCGCTCAGCTACGTGGCCATGAAGCGGCGGGACGACGCGCTCACCTTTCTTCGCGAGCGCCTCGCAGCGCGGCCGGACGATGCCCCGCTGCAGCGACTCTATCGGGACATCCAGTCCCATCCCTGAGGGGGCTTCGACCTGCTCCTCCACCGCCGTGCCTTCGCTCTCGCCTTGCTGACTTTCGGAACGACCCTGGCGAATGGCGCCTCCAGCCAGCCGGATCTGAAGGCGCTGCTGGCGGGAATGGATCGCGCCAGCCGGCTCTACCTCGACGCTGCCCTCCGGTTCACCTGCGACGAGACGATCACCCAGTCGATTCCCAGAGGAATCCATGTCGGCCGCTATCAGTACATCTTCGTCTACGACGCTCGGGAGGGGTTCAAGGACTATCGCATGAGGGCCGGCCGCGGAGAACGTCCGGCGGTGGATCCCGCGCGGGAGGGATTCCGCATCCTGCAGCGGAGTTATTTCTGGGTCCTGGTTTTCCAGGGGAAGCGTCAGGCATACCATCGCTACGCGATTCTCGGAGAGGCGTCGTGGGGCGGAGCCTCGGTCCTCCTGCTGCGATTCGAGCCGATTCCACCCTACCGCGAAGGAATCAACGACTGGTTCGGGACCGCCTGGGTGGATCCCTCCTCGTTCCAGATCCTGAAAGTCGAAGCGACCAGAGCGGATCAGAAGGACGCTTGGGATTGGGTGTTGCGGGACCCGAAAGCCGAAGAGGCCCATGCCTGGACAGGATCCGATAAGAGCTTCACCCTCCAGAAGGTTTCCACTGAATTCAAATCGCTCAAGAACGGGATGCGATTCCCGAGTCGATCACGGATCGTCCAGACGCGATACGAGCTCGCTCATGCCGGACAAGAGGCCTCCAGGGTCTCGGAGGAGGATACGGTGCAAACCTATCGGCATTACGAGTTCTACGGTGTCCGGAGCGCGGAGGAAATCCGCTCCCTGCTCTCGGTTCACGGCGGCAAGCGCAGGTGAGTGAGGCCGGGCCGAGCTTCAGCGGAGCGTGGAGTCGAGCGGGAGCACGCGCACGCATTCGCCCGCTTCGAGGCGGTCCCGATCCGAGGGAATGACGTAGAGAGCATTGGCGCGGGAATAGGCGGCGAGATCCGCGGAACCGGTGGTCGGGAGGGGCTCGATCCGGACGCTGGCATCCGCGAACCGGAGCGTGCCAGGCAGGTAGGCCGTGCGGCCGGGGCGCTGCGAGACCGGCTGCGCGAGGATGGCGCTCAAGGCTCCCGGGTGAACCTCCGGCGCTCCCTGCATCTTCCGCAGCGCTGACGCCACGAATACCGCGAAAATCACAAGGGATGAAACGGGGTTCCCCGGCAATCCGAAGACCAGGCAGCTCCCCTTCCGCCCGAACACGGCCGGTTTCCCGGGGCGGATGGCGATCTTCCGGAAGTAGATTTCGACTCCCTCCTCCTCCAGCGCCTTCTCGACCAGGTCGTACTCTCCCATCGAAACGCCCCCCGAGAGGAGCAGCAGATCTGACCGGAGACCGCGGGCAATCGATTGGGAGAGCGCGACGGAGTCGTCCTTCACGATGCCCCCATCCTCGACCTCGGCTCTCAGGAGACGGGCCGCGGCGAGAAGCGACGGCCCGTTGCTGTTGCGAATCTGCCCCGGGCCCGGAGCTGACTCGCAGTCCACCAGCTCGTCCCCGGTGGGAATCACCGTCACGCGGGGTCGGCGCCGGACCGTCACGCTGCCACGGCCGACGCTGGCGAGCACGCCGATCCGGGCCGGCGTGAGAAGCTCGCCGATGGAAAGAACCTTCTGTCCCCTCTTGAGCTCCCGGCCGCGGGGCGCCACGTTCGCGCCGGACGCGACCCGCTCGAGAATGACGACCGCGTCTTCCGCGGGGGACCGGGTTTTCTCCACCATCTGCACCGCGTCCGCGCCATCGGGGAGCGGGGCGCCGGTCATGATCTTGGCCGCCTGCCCCTGCAACAGGGAGCGCAGGGGCATCTTCCCGGCCGAAATCTCCTCGATCACCGACAACTGGATCGGGACGGTGGCCACGTCGGAGCTGCGCACGGCGAACCCGTCCATCATCGCCTTCGCGAAGGGAGGCTGATCGGCGTCGGCCGCGATGTCTTCGGAAAGGATTCTGCCTAACGCGCAGGGGAGCGCGACCCGCTCTTCTTCAAGAGGCGCGGTCTCGCGCAGCACGATTTCGAGAGCCCGTTCCACCGGGATTGCGGGTTCCGCCGCGTCCTTCATTTCTCTACCGTCGCCTCGCGACCAGGACTCTCAGGGTGCCGGAGTAATCGCTGCGCACCGTGAGCAGCTCCAGCGCGTCTTTTCCCGCCATCAGGCCCGGGACCCGGTCTGCGCCTCCCCACGGCAGCTCCAGAATGACATGCCCGCCGGGGCGGAGAAATCTGACGGCGGCGTCGAGAAGTGCCGGGTAGAGCGACAGTCCGTCCCCCAGCATCGGGGTCAGGGCAAGACGAGGCTCATGATCCCGCACTTCGGGCTCGAGAGAAGCCAGCTCCCACGCCGATACGTAGGGAGGATTGGATACAAGCAGATCCAGGCTCCCCGGCTCGACGGCCTTCTCGAGCGGCGCCGCGAGATCTCCCAGGAGGAACTCCACACGCGAGGCGACACCGTGACGGGCGGCGTTCCGTCGAGCGACCTGCAGCGCCTCGGAGCTCACGTCGCTCGCGAACACCTTCGCGGCAGGCAGCCCGCGAGCGAGCGCCACGGCGATGTTGCCGCTGCCGGTGCCGATGTCGGCCAGAAGGCGGCTCGAGGCGCCGAGACGCAGCGCTTCTTCCACCACGAGCTCGGTCTCGGGTCTCGGGATGAGCACCGCGGGCGTGATCTCGAACTCGAGCGACCAGAACTCCTGGGCGGCGGTGATGTGCTGCAGGGGCACCCGCCCGCCGCGTCGTTCGAGGTATTCGCGAAATCGTCCACGGACGCGATCCGGCGCGGGCTCGCCGAGCCGGCTCAGCAGCTCGGAGCGCGAGATTCCCAGGGCGTGGGCCAGAAGGACCCGGGCGTCGAAGCTCGCCGAGGGAACGTCGCGGGACTCCAGATAGACTGCTCCCTCCCTGGCGAGCGATCCCAGGGTCGCGGCGGAGGCGTCGCTCACGGATGGGAGGCTGCGGAAGAGGAAGACGAAGCGGCCACGGCGGTCTCCGCCTTGAGCTTCTCGGCCTGGAAGTGGGCCACCAGCGGATCCAGCAGCGGATCGAGATTGCCGTCCATGAACGATTCGATCTGGTGGATGGTCACGTTGATCCGATGGTCGGAAACGCGGCTCTGGGGAAAGTTGTAGGTGCGGATCTTCTCCGAGCGGTCGCCGGTGCCGATCTGGGTGCGGCGATCTTTGGCGATCGAGTCGTGCTGCTCCTGCCGGGCGATGGCCATGAGCCGGGAGCGCAGCACCCTCAGGGCCTTGGCCTTGTTCTTGTGCTGCGACTTCTGATCCTGGCACTGCACCACCAGGCCGCTGGGCAGGTGGGTTATCCGGATGGCGCTGTAGGTCGTGTTCACGCTCTGCCCTCCGGGCCCGGTGGAACAGAAGCGGTCGATGCGGAGGTCCTTGTCGTTGATTTCGACCTCGACGTCCTCCGCTTCCGGGAGCACCGCCACGGTGGCCGTGGAGGTATGGATCCGTCCCGAGCTCTCGGTCTTGGGAACCCGCTGCACGCGATGGACGCCGCTTTCGAACTTAAGTCGCGAGTAGGCGTTCTTCCCTTCGATGGTGGCAATGACTTCCCGGAGGCCGCCCAGCTCCGACTCGCTCATGTCCAGCACTTCCAGCTTCCAGCCCTGGCGCTCCACGTAGCGGGTATACATCCGGAACAGCTCCTGCCCGAAGAGCGCGGCCTCCTCGCCTCCCGTTCCCGCGCGGACCTCGAGGATGACGTTCTTCTCGTCGTTCGGATCCTTGGGCACGAGGAGCATCTTCAGCTGTTCCAACAGCGTCTCGCGCCGGCGGTTCAGGTCCTCCCGCTCCTCGCTCGCCAGCTGCTTCAGCTCCGGATCGCCGCCGTGCAGGATCTTCTCGGTCTCCAGAATCTCCTTCTCGACTCCCTTGAAATCGCGATAGGCCTCCACGGCCCGCTCCAATTCGGCGTAGGACTTGGCATCGGAGAGATACCGGGCCTTGTCCTGCATGGCCTCGGGATCGCTCATCCGGCGGGAGAGCTCCTCGTACTGTCGCTCCATCTCTTCGAGTTTCTCAAACATGACGGGTCCGCCGCCTCACAGAGGGAACGCTTCGCGGCGCGCCGGAAGCTCTCCCCCCAGGGCGACGCGCAGGGCCTCGATGGCCACGTCGAGCTGGTCGTCGCTGGGCTCTCGCGTCGTGAGGCGCTGCATCCACAGCCCGGGCGTGATCACCAGGACGTAGAGCAGCCTGCGCCGGTGCTTCGCGCTGGCGCGCAGAAGCTCGAAGGAGAGTCCCGCGATCAGGGGAAGCAAGAGGAGCCTGGCGAGAAGCTTCATCAAGAAGGGAGCGGTGACAGGCACCAGCGAAAAGGTGAGGATCGAAATAACCATCACGAAGAGGAGGAAGCTCGTGCCGCACCGCGGGTGCAGCGTGCTGTGCCGGCGGGCGAACTCCACGGTCAGCGGCTCCCCCGCCTCGTAAGTGGAGACGACCTTGTGCTCCGCGCCGTGGTACTGGAAGACCCTGCGCATGTCCGAGAGGGCCGAGATGGCCAGGATGTAGCCGACGAAAAGGCCGATCCGGATGACCCCCTCCGTCAGGTTATAGGCGACCGAGCTGCTCAACGCGGGAAGCAGGCGGGCGAGGGCATCGGTGATGAGCAGAGGGAGGTAGAAGAACAGGCCCAGCGCGAACGCCAGAGCCGCCGCGAGCGACAGGAAGACCGCCCAGGAGCTCGAGGACTTCTCCGCCTTCTGGGACTCTTCTTCCTCGAGCACCTGCTCCGCCGAGAAGTTCAGCGCGCGGATTCCCAGGGCCAGGGACTGGAAGAGAACGACCACACCGCGAAGGATGGGGGTCTTCAGCGCGGGATAGCGATCGGATAGCCGGACGACCTCCCTGCGGAGCGTCACGACATTGCCGTCCTTCTTGCGCACCGCCACGGCATAGGCCCCAGGGGCGCGCATCATCACGCCCTCCAGGACCGCCTGACCTCCCAGGAGGACTTCTTCGGACATGGGGTTTTTCCCTTCAGCTCGTGGATCCCGACGTGCGGGAATAGCGCCGGTTGAACCGCTCAACGCGTCCGGCGGTATCGATGAGCTTCTGCTTGCCGGTAAAGAAGGGGTGGCACTTCGAGCAGATCTCGAGGCGGAGCTCTTTTCGCGTACTCCGGGTGACGAAGGACTCGCCGCAGGCGCAGACCACCGTGACCTCTTTGTACTCGGGATGAATCTTGGCCTTCATGGGAATCTCCGAATTTCCGTCATTCTATTGCAGGGGTCCAACCCGGCGCAACCCCATCCTATTCCCACTCCCTATGATACTTCGCTCATGGAGCCGAGGAATTCCTCGTTGTTCTTCGTCTTGCTCACCTTGTCGATGAGCAGCTCCATGGCCTCGCTGCTGGAAAGGGAGTTCAGCACCTTGCGCAGCACCCAGGTCCGATCCAGCTCCTTCTTGGAAAGGAGCAGCTCCTCCTTGCGGGTTCCCGAGCGCGTGATCTCGATGGAGGGGAAGACGCGGCGATCGGCGAGCTTCCGATCCAGGTGGATTTCCATGTTCCCGGTTCCCTTGAACTCCTCGAAGATCACGTCGTCCATCCGGCTTCCCGTCTCGATGAGGGCCGTCGCCATGATGGTCAGGCTTCCGCCTTCCTCGATGTTGCGGGCCGCCCCGAAGAAGCGCTTGGGCCTCTGCAGCGCGTTGGCGTCCACGCCGCCGGAGAGGACCTTTCCGGAGGGAGGAACGATGGTGTTGTAGGCCCTCGCCAGGCGGGTGATGGAGTCGAGCAGGATCACCACGTCCTTCTTGTGCTCCACGAGCCGCTTCGCCTTCTCGATGACCATCTCCGCCACCTGCACGTGGCGCTGGGCCGGCTCATCGAAGGTGGAGCTGATCACCTCGCCGTTCACCGAGCGCTGCATGTCGGTGACCTCTTCAGGCCGCTCGTCGATCAGCAGCACGATCAGGATCACTTCCGGGTGGTTCTGGCTGATGCTGTTGGCGATGGCCTGCAGGAGCATCGTCTTCCCTGTCCGGGGCGCCGCCACGATGAGTCCGCGCTGTCCCTTCCCGATCGGGGTCAGGATGTCCATGACCCGCGCCGAGATGTTGTCGCGCGCCGTCTCCAGCCTCAGCCGCTCGTTGGGATAAAGCGGCGTGAGATTATCGAAGAAGACTTTCTCCTTCGATTCATCCGGATGCTCGAAGTTGACCGCTTCGACCTTGATCAGCGCGAAATAGCGCTCGCCTTCCTTGGGAGGCCGGACCTGCCCGGAGATGGTGTCCCCGGTATGGAGATCGAACTTCCGGATCTGAGAAGGAGAGACGTAGATGTCGTCGGGACCGGGAAGGTAGTTGTACTCCGGCGCCCGTAGGAACCCGAAGCCGTCGGGCAGGCATTCCAGGACCCCTTCCGCGAAGATGAGGCCGCTTTTTTCGGTCTGGGCCTGCAGGATCTTGAAGATGAGCTCCTGCTTCCGCATGGCCGTGGCGCCTTCCACGTTGAGGTCCTTGGCGATGTTGGTCAGTTCCGTGATGCTCATCTCTTTCAGCGCCGTGATGTCCAGCTTCTCGCCGACCATGGGGCTGACGGTACTTCCGCCTTCGTTCCGGGGTCGCTCCTTGCTCAAGGTTTCACCATGCTCCAGGGTTTCCGGGACCGGGCCATTGGACTCCATCTCTTCTCGGAATTCGCGGACCGGGCGGGGGTTGAGGGGGGCCGAGCGCTCAGTGCGTGGGTGTCGTTTCATGCAGCATCCCGTCGATGGCAGCCCAAAGCTTCGGGATCCCCTCCCGCGTGCGTGCGGAGCAGGGGACCAGAATCCCGGGCTGGTGGATTTCTTCGAGGTAGTGGTCGATGGTTCGTTTCATTTCGGCTCTCGAGAGCTTGTCGGTTTTGGTCGCGGCCACCCGGAAGGGCATCTGCCGGGCCCACAGCCAGTTCATCATTTCCCGGTCCATCGCCGTGAGCGGGTGCCGGGCATCCACGAGGAGAATGGCCAGCTTCCCTGGCGCCGGCCGGTCGAGATAGGCTTCGACGAGTTTTTGCCAACCCGCCCTTTCCGAGCGGGAGACCTTCGCAAAGCCGTAACCGGGAAGATCTACGAACAGACAAGCGTCATTCACCTTGTAGAAGTTCACCTGACGCGTGCGCCCCGGCGTGGATCCGGTCCTCGCGAGGTTGCGGCGGCCCAGCAGCGCATTCAACAGGCTGGACTTGCCGACGTTCGAGCGCCCCATGAACGCCACCTCGGGGAGCGCCGCGGGGGGAAAGCCCAGGGAATCCCCTGCGCCCGCCAGGAAGTCGCACTGGAGAACTTTCAACGGTCTACCGTCAACGTGCCGGGGCTTTCGATGCCTCGACGCGATCGCGATCGCAAGACCTTGGCTACGGCTACGAGGCTCGTTGCCGCCCGCAATGAGTTGAGGTTCGGGAAATGGCGTTCAGGAATACCTAATGAATGGAGCTGTCAGGGACGCTCTTTTCAAAACCCTTATCGATGTTTTCGACGGGAGGAGGCGCTTTGGGTTCCCTTTCCAGGGCGATCATTAGGACCTCGTCCATGTTCTCCACGAGCTTGAACTCCAGGGACTTCTGGATGTCCTCCGGAATCTCCGCCAAGTCCTTCTCGTTGTCCCTCGGCAGGATAATCGTCTGAATTCCCAGCCGGTGGGCCGCGAGAACTTTCTCCTTCACGCCCCCGATGGGAAGGACGTGCCCGCGGAGCGTTATTTCACCGGTCATGGCCACTTCCTTCCTGACAGGGACCTTGGTCAGCAGGGAGGCGAGAGCGGTGGCCAGCGTGATTCCCGCCGAGGGCCCGTCCTTCGGAATGGCCCCTTCCGGCACGTGGATGTGAATGTCATACTTCTTTTGGAACTCGTCGTCAATCCCCAGCTGTGTCGCGCGGGAGCGGATGTAGCTCAAGGCCGCTTGCGCGGACTCCTGCATGACGTCCCCCAGCTTGCCCGTGAGGGTGAGCTTGCCACGCCCTTTCATGAGCGTCGCCTCGGTCATCAGGATCTCGCC